>NZ_JALBYT010000150.1:0-213 GCF_022690845.1 Shewanella sp. N2AIL
TTTCGCCTTCAGCCAGATATTGCACGTCGGCGTTATCGACGTTGTAAGTCCAGTTGCCCGCCGCATCGATAGTCAGGCTGCCGAGCGCGCCATTGCTAGCAACGCCGTTGCCCGCTTGGAATACCGCTTGGCCGCTGTCGGCATCGGTAATGGTTAAGGTGCCGCTGTCAGTCAGAACTGGATCGGTGGCATCTTCAGTGACCGCGCCGACAT
>NZ_JALBYT010000151.1:0-213 GCF_022690845.1 Shewanella sp. N2AIL
TTTCGCCTTCAGCCAGATATTGCACGTCGGCGTTATCGACGTTGTAAGTCCAGTTGCCCGCCGCATCGATAGTCAGGCTGCCGAGTGCGCCATTGCTAGCAACGCCGTTGCCCGCTTGGAATACCGCTTGGCCGCTGTCGGCATCGGTAATGGTTAAGGTGCCGCTGTCAGTCAGAACTGGATCGGTGGCATCTTCAGTGACCGCGCCGACAT
>NZ_JALBYT010000152.1:0-213 GCF_022690845.1 Shewanella sp. N2AIL
GGCTATTGTCACCAAGCAAATTCTGTTTATTACCGTGTCCATCTCTGGCTCACGCTAATAATAATTCGGAAAGCTGATTTGCTTTGTTTGAGTTCACACTTCATCAAGTGTCGATATTCTGTCTAAGTTCGCTTAGCAAAACCCATCTGGGTTGTATGGTTAAGCCTCTCGAGTCATTAGTACATGTTAGCTCAACGCCTCACAACGCTTACA
>NZ_JALBYT010000153.1:0-208 GCF_022690845.1 Shewanella sp. N2AIL
GTCACCAGTTCATTATTTTTCGTGGAGGATAGATGGCTAGATTCGAGTTGAAAAAGGCAGTGAATGTCTTAGTTAACTTAAACTCATAATCGTTAGGTCCACGGTTCAAGTCCGTGAGGGGCCACCAATTTTTTTGATTAGCCGCTTAAAGAAATTAAAGCGGCTTTTTCATATCTGAAATTCAGCATTAGCTAGCCCTGTCTATATC
>NZ_JALBYT010000154.1:0-207 GCF_022690845.1 Shewanella sp. N2AIL
AAGCTAAAAGCGAAATAAACCTCGCAGCTGCATGTCGTGCTGCGGGTATGTCGAGGCAAGGTATTTATCAGGCAGTTGCTCGAATGGAAAGTCGTAGAGCTGAGCTATCGGTCATCAAAGACTGGGTCCAGTACTGGCGTAAATATATGCCAAGGTTAGGGGCCCGTAAGCTCTACACGTTGATAAAATCCAAGCTGGTTGAGCACG
>NZ_JALBYT010000155.1:0-204 GCF_022690845.1 Shewanella sp. N2AIL
AGGTTTCGACCTTGGTTTCGCCTTCAGCCAGATATTGCACGTCGGCGTTATCGACGTTGTAAGTCCAGTTGCCGTCGGCATCGATAGTCAGGCTGCCGAGCGCGCCAACACTTGGAGTGCCGTTGCCCGCTTGGAATACCGCCTGGCCGCTGTCGGCATCGGTAATGGTTAAGGTGCCGCTGTCAGTCAGAACTGGATCGGTGG
>NZ_JALBYT010000156.1:0-204 GCF_022690845.1 Shewanella sp. N2AIL
CGGTCACTGAAGATGCCACCGATCCAGTTCTGACTGACAGCGGCACCTTAACCATTACCGATGCCGACAGCGGCCAGGCGGTATTCCAAGCGGGCAACGGCGTTGCTAGCAATGGCGCACTCGGCAGCCTGACTATCGATGCGGCGGGCAACTGGACTTACAACGTCGATAACGCCGACGTGCAATATCTGGCTGAAGGCGAAA
>NZ_JALBYT010000157.1:0-204 GCF_022690845.1 Shewanella sp. N2AIL
AGGTTTCGACCTTGGTTTCGCCTTCAGCCAGATATTGCACGTCGGCGTTATCGACGTTGTAAGTCCAGTTGCCGTCGGCATCGATAGTCAGGCTGCCGAGCGCGCCAACACTTGGAGTGCCGTTGCCGGCTTGGAACACCGCCTGGCCGCTGTCGGCATCGGTAATGGTTAAGGTGCCGCTGTCAGTCAGAACTGGATCGGTGG
>NZ_JALBYT010000015.1:0-109391 GCF_022690845.1 Shewanella sp. N2AIL
AGCAATATACAACGATATGAGACCGCATCTGAGTTTGAATATGGCAACCCCTAATCAGGTGCACAATAGAAAAGGCCAGCTACTGGAGCTGGCCTAAAAACTGTCAACCTATCTTAGGACGGGACATCAAATTTAGCTTAAGCAAGGCTATCGCGCTGCGACAATGGCTCAATAGCAAAGTCAATATGGCAAAATAAGCATACTAAATACGAGGAGAAACGAATTAAGCGGTGTGAATAAGGTGAGTAAACTGCGAAAAATATCCACAAGTGAAAGTGGAACATGGCGGGAAACTGAAAAGCGTCACTTTTTAACCAGCAGATAAAGCAAGACAATATCAGTGACTTACAAAGTATCACTGAAGTCTTCAACATAGTTTTCCACAGTTTCTGTGGATAACCTTTTTATATGCCTCCTAACTATATGCCACACTCAATAGGCTTGAGTCAACGCATTTCCCAATAGATTGCAAATAACGACAAAACTTGTGTATTAAGGCTAAAATCGCGATACTCAGAACAAATTCCAATAACTAAAACTTATGCGAACTCTATTTTTTATCTCCCTGCTGTTCCTCTTTGGTTGTGGCGATCCCTCGACGGAAGATCAACGCCAGTTATCGCCCGAAGAAGTGAGCTTAGGTTTTTTTAAAGCGATTTATGTCGATCGCGATGTTGAACAAGCCAAGCAATTTGTCGATGAGCCAATTAAACAAGTGCTCACCCATTACTATATTGCCGCCGCGGTGCAGCGCAATATGCTCGGCCTGTCGATGACCAATGTTGAAATGGAAATTGATGATATCGATATCGACTTCTTCCGTAAATTTACCAAAGACGTCATTGTCGTGATCAAAATGAAAGGCCTGAAAGGCGGCCAGCCGTGGATTGATGACAGGACCATACGCCTTCACAAGATTGGCAGTAAGTGGACTATCGTCGAGCTGATGCCAGAAAAGCGCAAAGTAAACGGCTAATCTCCCTTCCCGCTCGCCACTTTTATTGCGCATGTCTTCTCATGCGCTCAATTCTAGCGCCGATTTCAGCCAAAAAAATAGCAACCCTAAGGTTGCTATTTCAATGTGCTTGTTTTGTTACGTCCGACTCATAAGTACCATCAGTGTAATCGTTATCGATTAGGCCTGGATCACTTCTTCTTCGCTTTCAGCAGGTAAAGACGTCAGTACATCGTCTTTCACTTGATAATAAGCATTTTCGTATTCATGAACTTCCATAACAACTCCTGCTTGATTGGGTAAGGTCGCAGAGGCATGTCATTCTATGCTGACATTTTGCCTATGAGGAAAGGGATATATTCCGTGGGCAGGAGTATAACAAAGCCAAAACCATAATTACAGAAAACTTTCAGTTTTGTTTCCTCACCAGTGGCACCAAAGGCAACTTATCACTTTTAAAGCTTAAATTCTGTGCCGAGAGCTGAAAGCCTTTCATCTTTGACGATGATATTTAGCCGCCCATGACGCCATTTGATGCAGCCCTATATACACAAACGCTATTAACAGAAATCGCTTACAAACAATGAATCTAGGGAAGTGTGACGCTAGCTGCTATCAATTAAGTAATGACGCGAGTAGGAGGTAAGATATGAACGCACTTATTGAGCTTGAAGCCACCACACTAACGACATTATTTAGCCACGGCGATGTATTAGGGATCCGCATGTTTATGGAACACATGAATATGCCATTAGATGTTCAGGACAGGCTTTATGATGAAATTTCCGCCCTCAAACACTTAAACCATCATCAAGTGAGCAAAGTGATTGAAACCTTTGGACAATCGCAGCTCTCTGAGCGATTAAGCTACTGACGGAGCGTTTAAGCGAATGATTGGGCGATTATATAACTGAGTGATAATTTACTGAGTAGCCATTTGCTCAGTAACAATTTGCTCATAAACAAGTGACCGCGTAGAAAGCTAAACACTTAACCTAATCTAACTGCAAGCTTGCCTTGAGTTTACATATCCATATTTGTTGCACTTTTAAAATCAGCAATTAAATTTTCCATTTAGCTTCATTAAAAACCGACAAAAAAGGCCAGTTAATACTGGCCTGTTAAGCTAAATCAAGACTAGGCTCGAGTCGATAAACGGTAACGCAGCACCTTAAGCGACTTCTCTTCAGACACATCCATAAACGCTGGCGGATTGACTAAGCGCTCTATGTATTCGAGTGCTGGCGCCGCATCTGCGACCTGCTGGCGTAGGAAAGTGGTATCGAGCTCGGGTGCATTGAGGCAGAGTAACACTTCACCATTATCGGCAAGTAACTCAGGTAAACGCCTGATTAAACGTACATAATCCTTAGTCGCGACAAAACTGCCCTTTTGATTACTCGGTGGATCGGCCACAATAATGTCGTAGGGACCAAGCTTTTTCAGTTTGCCCCAAGATTTAAAAATATCATGACCTAAAAAACGTGCTCCCACACTAAAACCATTCAGCAAATGATTCTGTTTGCCTATGCCTAATGCGCCTTTGCTCATGTCCATATTGACCACTTCATCGGCGCCGCCTTGTAATGCCGCAACCGAGAAACCACAGGTATAGGCAAATAAATTAAGCACTTTTTTATAGCGGGCATTTGCTCTCACCCACTCTCGGCCGTTAGCCATATCGAGGAATAAACCGTGATTTTGTCCGCGCATTAAATGCACCTGAAAGCGTGCGCCATTTTCGCTAACGATATGCGGCTCAGGCACTTCGCCTTGCAGCACTTGTGTAAAGGTCTCCCCCGCACTGCGGTATTGATAGACTAAATTCAGTTGGCTACCGGGACAAATGACCTGCCAACGCTCCGCAATGGCCTGCTGGCATGTGGCTAAATCGTCATCGGCTAAGGGAGTGAAACTGGTCAGCAACAGCACTGGCGCAAACCAATCTAAACATAGGTGTTCACAACCCGCGAAGTGTCCTCCGCGGCCATGGAATAACCGCACTGCATCATCACCTAATTCAATTGTCGCTAGCGCTTGTATAAAACTTTGCATCTTCTATTACTTACTCTCTGTTGTACTTGTATCGGCTTCATCGCCATCGGAACTTGAGTTTTCCGTGTTGTTGGCCACGAACTTATCTTCAACATCGTCCGATAATAATATGGCTAACCAGTTACCACTTTTACTCGATTCGAGGGCAATTTTAACCACCATAGTCAGCGGCACCGACAGCAACATGCCGACAGAACCTAGCAACCAGCCCCAAAAAATTAACGATAAAAACACCACTAAGGTCGATAAGCCTAAGCCGCGGCCCATAAATTTAGGTTCAATCATATTGCCCATCACCATGTTGGCACCGACATATAAAAGTGCAGTACCGCCAGCAGCCGCAGGACCAAGCTGAATAAAGGCTAATAACACCGCAGGAATGGCAGCGATGATAGAACCGATATTGGGAATGTAATTAAATAGGAAGGCGATCACCGCCCACAGCATGGCGTAATCCACACCAATAATGGTTAAACCGACACCGACGATAACCCCGGTCGCTAAACTCACTAGCGTCTTGATCACCATGTACTGATTAACCGATTGCAAAAAGCGGTCAATCTGCTTGAGGCGCATATCGGGATCGTCCAGCGCCAGATGCAATTTCTTTGGCAACGATTGGGCTTCAAACAGCATAAAGACGATGGTTAAGATGATCAGAAATAAATTCGCCATCACGTTACCAACACCCGACAACATATTAGTGGTCATAGACAAGGCCATGCCAGGGTCAAAATACGCTAACACTTGATCCTTCGAAATCTGAATATTGAAGGAATGTAACTTATTTAATATCCAAGCAAATTGCTCAACTAACTGCACCCGATATTGGGGTAATTGCTTGGAGAACTCATTGACTGAACTGCCGACAACCGAGGCTAACCAGAGGCCCATCAACACAATAAATCCCATCAAGAGGATCACCGCCAGCCATTTAGGCACACGGAATTTGGTCATTAAACCAATCGCGGGATTACAAATCACCGCCAGAAAACTGGATAGCACAAACGGCACCACAATCGGGCTCGCCGCCTTAATCCCTGCCAAAATAATCACTACAAAGGCCATAACCGCAAAGCCACGGTAAGCAGCGGAGGGCGCATTAGGTCGCGTCATTTATTAAAAATCCTTCTTGATCTTAGATAAAATTGTTAGGCTAACCCGAGAACACACTTAACCTCAGAAACCTTAGCTTAAGATAGCCATTTGCCATTATGAAACCAGAAACCGCGATTATACGCATTAAAAACTTAAGACTTCGTACTTTTATCGGCATTAAAGAAGATGAAATTCAAAATCGCCAAGACGTGATCATCAATGTCGTGATCCATTATTGTGCCGAGCGTGCCCGTAACAGTGATAATGTTGAGGATGCACTCAATTACCGCACTATCACCAAAAAGATCATTGAGCTGATCGAGAATAACCGTTTCTCATTACTCGAAAATCTCACCAGCCAAACGCTGGCCATCGCCAGTGAGCATCCTTGGGTTGAATTTGCAAGTGTTGAAATCGACAAACCCCATGCCCTGCGCTTTGCCGATTCAGTCTCTATGGAGTTGTGTTATCAGAAATAATCTCGCTAGAAATACCCAGACTAAGTGATCGTTGCACACCGTATTTCGGTATATATCCTCAGAGCTCAACCGATAAGAGAGGTTCCATGAATATACTGATCACTGGCGCAAGCGGCTTTATTGGCCGCCAATTAGTCGAACGATTGGCGCCCCATCATCAACTGACGTTATTAACGCGTTCAGTGCAACAAACGCAAAGAATTCTCGGTAATCAGCACCATTACCTTGAGAGCCTCGATGCGCTGAGCGACCTGAATCATATCGACGCCATAGTGAATCTTGCGGGCGAGCCGATCGTCGCTAAGCGCTGGAGCAAAAACCAGAAACAGCGGATTTGTGATAGTCGTTGGGATATCACGGCAAGATTAACTCAGCTCATACAGCAGAGTAGTAATCCGCCTAAGATCATGGTGAGTGGTTCGGCCGTGGGTTATTACGGTCGTCATGATGATAAATTGCTTGATGAATCCAGTGGTGCCCATGTTGAGTTTAGCCATGACATCTGCCGAAAATGGGAGCAAGAAGCGCTTAATGCAAATACTGAGCAAACCCGCGTCTGCATTATCCGTATCGGGATTGTGTTAGGAAAAGGCGGCGCATTAGAGAAAATGTTACCGCCCTTTAAGCTCGGACTCGGTGGCCCAATTGGTCATGGACGTCAAGGCATGAGCTGGATCCATGTGCAAGATCTCATTTCCCTTATCGACTTTTTACTCAGCCAAGAACATTGCAAAGGCATATTCAACGCCACAGCTCCCAACCCAGTCAGTAACGCTGTGTTTACCAAAGCGCTTGGAAAAGCACTCAATCGCCCCGCCCTTATCACGACCCCACCACTTGCGTTACGCTTGGCTATGGGTGAAATGTCAGAGCTGCTGACCGAAGGACAGTTTGTTTATCCTAAACGCGCCCTCGAAGCCGGTTTTCAGTTTCAATTCAGTGACCTCGACAATGCCTTAACCGACGTGTTAGCCAAATAGGCTAGCACGCTGATGCTAACAATCCCGCGGAATCTTGCTGTAAACATCGACATATTCGGGCGCTAATGCGCACGAATTTCGGTGCTAAGGCTGGCTAGATGTTGACGTAAGCACAAGCGCCACTTTAGCAACACTAGAAAAACAATATCATAACATCATGATTTGTAATGTGATTTAGCGACAGCGCGACACTTTTCTGCTAAACTCGCCTCCATTCGGTCATAGGAGGCACGCATTAATCGCCTCAACCTTGACCACAGATAGACTCAGCAACACCTCATAAATAGACAGTTATTTATGCTCAAGAACAGGCTATTTAATCTGCTGTTTTTGGCCTGTAAACCATAAAACGATACACACTCGCGCTCACTCATCCTTTAAATTTTTATCGGATTGACACTGATCTGTCCTCGACATCAAGCGCTTAACATCCAGCATTAGCAGGTACTTAATAACAAGATGGGTGACTCCTCAATGGGCATTGTGCTCACTGAAATGCCCACACTAAGACAGTTTGTAAGGAATTTTCATGCACACGACCTATACGATTGGCGAGCTAGAATCATTTTTAATTGCCATTTTCGTGCTGTTTATCGGCCACTCCATCAATCGCCATGTACGTGTCTTTAGGCAATATAATATCCCCGAACCCATAGTGGGTGGCCTCGTTGTCGCTGCGGGTGTCGCATTTCTTCACTTTCAAAATATCAGTCTCGACTTCAGCTTATCGCTGCAAAATACCTTAATGCTGATGTTTTTCAGCACGATTGGCCTCTCGGCAAACTACAAGCTGTTACTCAGCGGTGGTAAAAAAGTCTTTATCTTTCTGGGTGTTGCCTCGATTTATATTGTTATCCAAAACGCCGTCGGCGTCAGTTTAGCCAATCTGTTAGGGCTCGACCCGATTATGGGCCTTATCGCAGGGTCAATTACCCTGTCGGGTGGCCATGGAACGGGCGTCGCTTGGTCACAAACCTTTGCGGAAAACTACGGTATCAATACTTTAGAGTTTGCCATGGCTGCGGCAACCTTTGGTTTAATCATGGGCGGAATTATAGGTGGCCCCGTTGCGCAGCGATTAATCGGTAAACATAATCTTGTTTCTCGCTATGGAATTGGTCGCAAGCATCACAGTGAACATCCGCATTTAGTGACTTACGATCAGTTAGAAGAAGATCAAGTTACAGCTAAAACCATATTAGAAACCCTGTTTGTACTGCTGCTGTGTGTTGCAGGCTCAAAATGGCTCACGCTGTGGATCAGCCAATCGGGCATAGCATGGCTCAAAATGCCCGACTTTGTTTATGCTCTCTTCCTTGGCGTTATCATCGCCAATATCACTGAACTCACCCGCGGCTATAAGCCCCATACTGAAAGTATCGATGTCATAGGCACAGTCGCTTTGTCACTGTTCCTTTCTATGGCTTTGATGACCCTAAAGCTATGGGAGATTTTTGATTTAGCCATCCCGCTGCTAGTCATCTTACTGGTGCAAACCGCAGTACTGGCGGTGTTCGCCTATTTCGTGACGTTCAAAGTAATGGGCAGTAATTACGATGCGGCGGTGATCACCGGTGGCCACTGTGGCTTTGGTATGGGTGCAACGCCAACGGCGGTAATGAACATGGGCGCGCTCGTCTCGCGCACAGGGCCGTCGCCCCAAGCCTTTATGGTTGTGCCTATCGTCGGCGCTTTCTTTATCGACATCGTTAACTTGATTGTCTTGCAGGGCTATTTGAGCTTTATGAAGTAGTAGCTTTCAAGTAATCATTTTTAAATCAATCATTGCTGAATCAATCAGCTAACAAAAGGGCGCCTCATTCGGCGCCCTTCTTTATGGTACAACATCACGTAGACTAGAATCCGCGCATGCTAAAACTCGCGCATGAGACGCTCAGATCGAGGCAAGTAATGATCATCATAGTCAAGGGAGAAAACCACTGAGCTTGAACGGCCAACAATCTCATTGCGTGGCACAAAACCAATGACCCGAGAGTCTGCGCTATTATCTCGATTATCACCCAGCGCAAGATAATGCGCGTCTGGCACAGTGACTGGCCCAAAATTGGCGAGCCTTGAGGGGACAGGATTAAGGCGAATACTGTGGGCCATACCGAGTAAGTTCTCCTGCATTTCTGTGACATCAGCGTGAGCATAAGGACTCAATGCTTGGGATGCGTAGCCAAGGGGTTCGCCATTTAAATACAAACAATTATCCCGCATCATCACAGTATCGCCTGGCACAGCAATCACCCGCTTAATGAGTTTTTTATCGGCCTTTTTCGAGTCGAACACCACGATATCACCGCGGGCGGGATCCGCCAGTTTGACTAAGGCGATATGGGTAAATGGCACCCTAAGATCGTAGGCCATCTTGTTCACCAGAATGCGATCGCCCTCGACGATAGTCGGCAACATAGAACCCGATGGCACGGTATTCCAATCAGCCACAGCGCTCCTGAACACTAACATTAAACTGATAAACAAAAAAAAGGAGCGGTTATCCTTAAGTAGTTTTGTTATTCCTTTGAACATATATTCCCTCTCTATGGCATGTATAAGCTAGTCGCTGTTCTCAGTTAGATAGACCCATTGCGTTGCACTAAGTTCTGTTGCTACCAGCTTAGGCACAGATCAATTTGTAAGCCAATGTAAAAACGCATGTTCATATTCATATTCGAGTCATGCTCAAACTCAGCAGATTCAGCCAGACAATAAAAAAGCACTGAGCTTAGGCAGCATCAGTGCTTTTAATTATTAACGCTGTCTATTTACGCCATAAACTCAAGTTTTAGCCCGTGCAAGCAACCATTAGCTACCCGCCTTTAATAGCTCAGAGCAAGATTGGCTGAGCAATTGTCGGCAACGCCACACCCCAAGTAAGGCAACGATTAAGGCGCCAGAAAAAGGGGCTATTCCCCACCAAGGCCAGTGCATATACACATTAAGCTCAAACACTTGCGTCTTAAGTAGATATAACGCAAATTCGGCCACTATGACGGCTAACACGCCTGCAATACCGCCAAGCAAGGCAAACTCTAAACCCGTTGCACTGCGCAATAGCCATCCCGAAGCGCCAAAGGTACGCAGCACCGCCAGTTCGCGCTGCCGAGTTGCCATGCCGGCTTCAGTCTGTGCAATCAAGACTAAGGCACTGGCCAGTAAAACTAAGGCCAGCACTAAGGTGAGCGACAGCGACACTTGCTCTATGATCTGCCGCAACTGCCCTACCATAGCGCCCACATCGATGATCGATATGGTCGGGAATTGCTGAATAAGCGCAAGGATCACAGCATCCTTAGGCGTACCATGGGCACTCAGCGCTTGCCCGCTTGTTGCTGGGTCATTTGTTGACTGGTCATTCGTCGCTTGGCTATTAGTAGTTTGATCGTTCAGATAAAAACTCGCCATCGAGGTATAAGCAAAGGGCGCGAGAGCTTCTTGGGTGAAAATCATAAAGAAGTTCGGCTGCAGCGTTTCCCAGTGCACGGCACGAATACTGGCAACTTTAACTGTGAGCTCTTGATTATCAATCACATAAGTCAACTTATCGCCAATGGCAATACCCAAACGGTCCGCCACGCCAGATTCCACCGACACTTCATCGGCCGCTTGATTAAAATGCCCCTCTAACAGTTCGTTATTGGCTGGTAGCGTATTGCGCCACGTTAGGTTTAACTCGCGGGAAATACCCACTCGGCCCTTTTCACCCGCTTCAGACTGTTCATTCGAAATCAGCGCTTCACCGTTAATTTGAGTTAAACGGCCACGGATCACAGGATAAATGTCCGTCGCGACAATGCCCTTAGCCGTCATAAAATCATTTAAGGGCTTAGCATCGTCGGGGGCGATATTAACGAGGAAATAGTTAGGTGCATTTTCGGGCAACTGTTTTTGCCACTCGTTGAGCAAATCTTGTCTTAATGCCAGAATCGTCAATAACAATACCAGTGCGGCGCTAAATCCCACCAATTGCACCGCATTTTGCCGCGCACGACGTCTGAGCCCTGCAAGGGCCAACTGTAAGGGATTGGTGGTCTTCATGCCGACACTGTGGCCTAAACGTATCATCACAAAGCCAAGCACACTTAACAGCACACCGAGCAGCAACACGGCCGCGACCACAGTCAGGGTCAAAGCCCAACTTTGGGAATACAAATAGCCCAGTAACGCCATCGCCCCTAAGCTCAAAAGCAGATGCAGCCACATCCCAAGTTGCAGGCCCTCTAACTGACGCTGTAGCACTCGTAGTGGCGGAATAGCCAGTAAGCGCATCAATGGATAAGCCGAAAACATAAAGGCGCTGATAAGCCCTGTGCTTACACCAAGCAGTAATGGCCGAGTGAGTGGCGGCGAATAGGCGGCAATTTCGGGCGGCAATAGATAACTGATCCCAAAATCGAGTAACACACCACCGACAAGGCCAAGCACAATCCCCATTAACGTCACTAACAATAAGTGAGTGCCGAACAACAACCGAATTTGCTTTGCTGAGGCGCCAAAGGTTTTCAGCATGGCCACCACATCGTAATGGCGCTGACAATAACGCTGGGCGGCAATGCCTATCGCGGCGCAGGCCAGTGCAATGCCCATCAAACTTGCTAGCAGTAGGAAGCGCTCAGCTCGCTTAACGGCTCCCGCTATCGGCGAATCACCGGATTGCACATCGACCCAGCGCTGGGTGCTATTGAGAAGCGGTTTAACACTTTGCTCAAAGGCCGTAAGCGAGGCTTCATCGCCAGCAAATTGATACAGATAGGTCACGCGGCTGCCCGGTTGAATCACTCCCGTTTTGGCGACATCTTCCATGCGCATCAATACCACGGGCGATGAAGCAAAAGGATTAAAGCCCGCGTCGGGTAAGCGGCTTATTTCATTGCTGAGCACAAATTCGCTATTACCTAGTTCGATGGATTTGGGATAACCGAGGAGTCCACCTAAGCGAGTCTCAAACCAGATTTCACCCGCTTGAGGTAAAGCCTTGGTTTTACCGCTGGTGAGTTCAATGTCGCCCTTGAGTGGATAACCCGTCTCTACAGCGCGAACTGTGACTAACTGAAACTTATCACCCGAATAGACCATGGAATTAAATTGCATGTTCGTCACATGCTTAAGCCCAAGCGCTTCGGCTTTGGTTAAAATCGCCGCATCAATTTTAACCGGCGAATCGATAATCCGATCGGCGGCAATAAACTGTGAAGCTTGGCCTGAAATAGCCACTTGCAGCCGTTCACTTACCCGCGCCAACCCACTAACAGACAATACCGCGAGCGTAATAGCGAGGATAATCAATAACAATTGCCCTTGCTGTAACTCGCGCTTAAACAGGCGCCATGCCAGACTTAACTCCATTGTTAAGCCTCCTTAGCATCGGCGAGCGGTGCTGTATGCGCCGTATCTTCCTGTAAATGGCCGTTATCCATAACCAGCTGCCGCTCACAACGCTTGGCCAATAGTAAATCGTGAGTGACGAGGATAAGAGTGGTGTGGCTTTCTTGATTCAGCTCAAACAACATATCGGCAATTTTATGGCCGTTAACGCTGTCCAAGTTACCCGTGGGTTCATCGGCAAACAGCACTGTGGGCTCACAAATAAAGGCACGGGCAATCGCCACCCTTTGCTGTTCTCCGCCCGATAATTGTTTGGGTAAATGGGTCAAACGATGGGATAAACCGACCCGCACCAGCATGGCTTGGGCTTTTTCCTTAGCATTGCTCACGCCCGCAAGCTCGGCGGGTAACATGACGTTCTCCAGCGCAGTTAAGGTATCCACTAACATAAAGGATTGAAAAATAAAGCTGACCTTCTGCTTACGCAGCGCGGCTTTTTGCTCTTCATTCAATGGGGATAACGCCACACCATCGAGCCAAATTTCGCCAGAGGTAGGCGTATCAAGTGCCGCAAGCAGCCCAAGCAGGGTAGACTTGCCCGAACCCGACGGGCCAAGAATGGCCACACTCTCACCTTGCTTGACATCTAAGTTAATGCCCTTGAGGATAGTGAGCGTTCCTTCCTGAGTAGTCACTGATTTTTCGAGGTTAACAACATTGATGGCACTGTTTTTTAAGATGACGTTAGACATAGGATCCTTCTTATATAAATCGTTCTGGTATCAATCGAGAGCGAAGACCCTGGGGGCATTCATCCTATTGAGTGTATTCATGGCCACGCCAGCTCACGCGGCAAAGGTGTTGATCCTCGGCGACAGCTTAGGCGCTAGCTATGGCATGGCAGAGCAGTCAGGCTGGGTGGCGCTGCTGCAAAAAAATCTGCCCGAACATCAATTTACTAATGGCTCAGTGAGTGGCGAAACCACAGCGGGCGGCTTACGCCGATTACCCGCCTTACTCGATTCCGTCGCCCCCGACCTTGTGGTCGTTGAACTGGGTGGTAATGATGGTTTACGTGGATTCCCCCCAACGCAACTTGAAAATAATCTAATCCAAATCATTACCCTAGCCAAAGATAGCGGCGCAAAAGTGCTGCTGACCGAGATCATGGTACCGCCTAACTATGGCCCTCGCTACACCCAAAAGTTCACCCAAGTGTATCAAGACATATCCAAAACACAGGATATCGTGTTGATCCCCTTCTTTATGCAGGATATCGCGCCCCATCCAGAATTAATGCAACGGGATGGCATTCACCCCAACGAAAAGGCGCAGGCGCAGATAGCAACTTGGATGCAACCATGGATAGAAGATGCGTTAACCCAATAAAATAGCTGCTATTTTAAGCTGTCGAACCGCTTACTTAGCTAAACTCATGCTCAACGGATAAAAACGTGTTCTAACGCAAGATTAACCCTATAGATAAACAGTAAAATTCGTGTTAGCAAATGGTTAACTCAAACAAGGAGTCAATATGTCCCTTAGCCATCAGCAAAAAGTGTACATACCCAAGGAAGCCCGTACCAACCAATACATCACAGCCGAAATCAAGGTGACGGATGAACTACTGAGTCAATATCCTGATTATCAAAGCTGTTATCAAACCTTAAGCCGTTTGATATTTAATTTGGCAGAACAACACGATCTGCGTAATGTCCACGTGATCACTAACGATAAACTGCCTGTTGTCCGTTACCATACCGAAGCCTATTGCTTCCAAACCACTGAACAAATTCTATTTTTTTATAATCCAGCCTACCACGAAGCCCAAAATTTATTCTCGCAAGAAAACTATCGCGCCCGTAAACTGCGCATTGTCTTCCTTGCCACGGGTGAAGATATCCGCAGTAATTCCGCCAGTTTCCACATTAGAGTGCGCGAATTACTGACAGAATTGATGCCTTTAATGCCGATAAGCGATCTTAAAGTTAAGGTCCGCGACCATCAGCATTTATCCTATGATCTGTTCGCAAAAGCCAAGGGCTATAAAGAAACCTATGGCTATAAACTGCGTGCCATCGGCCCAAGATATAAAGCCAGAAAGTGCGAATTACCAGAGAACGTCAGCTCTCTCACTTATGTAACAGTAAGCTTGCCACTGAGTCGTAAACTTAAGCAGGGTTTATTACCTGACTCGGCAACCGACTTTACGCCTTTATATCAACACCTTGAAGATTGCTTCCTCAAAGCGGCAGCCAACAGACAATTGACGCGTCTTGCCATGATAGCAAACGGCTTAACCCAGCTGGTGCGTAACAGTAAGTTTGAAAAACTCGACAGCAAAGCCGAAGTACAAATGATAGGGTTCGATCCTAATGCGACTGAGCAACAAGTGATCCGTCGCTGGAATGCCGATAACTTAGTCGAAGCCGCGCACTTCACCATAGTCGCGGGCACCAAAAACTGTGATGATTCAGGCTTCGGACGCTTTATGAACAATGTCGAAACAGCCCTGAAGGCCTTCGCAGCAGATATCGGTGTAGACCCAGAGCGTGAAGATCTCGTCGTACGCTTCCATCAACATATCAGCTATCAAATCTGATTAACGCGACATTCAATTCGCTAAAACCCAAAGGGCGCATTCAGCGCCCTTTTCTTTCTGAATGTATTCAAGCTGATATCGGGTGATAACTTAACTTTTCAACCAATGCTTTATGATAGTCACCACTTTGTCGTAATCATCATCAAAACTATGGCCACCGTCTAACTCCATCACTGTCACATTCGGCTGTTTTACTACTGGGCACAAATGCTTAGGGGCATCATCGTCTTTGCCGTATAAGCACAGCATAGGCACTGTCTTCTGTTTATTTACCTCGGGCAACGTAAGATAACTTGCGGACTCATTGCTAGACGTGACGATTTCACTCACATGCACTTCAAAATCCGACGTCTGTGAAGGTGACAATAACACCCCGCCGAGGATCTTATGTCGATACTTGAGTGGCAGATCATTAAGTACAAAAGGAATGATTTCGGCGCCAAAGGAATAGCCAACCAATACCACCTTTTGTGTGCCAAATTCGGCCTCGTACTTATCGATAATGGCCATAGTATCTTGAGTCACATCCTTGGGATCTTTTTGTTTCCAGTAGTATTTTAGCGAACTCCACCCCACCACTGGCCAGCCCTGCTGTTGCAATAACTGGCTCACACCTTGATCTAAATTAGCCCAGCCACCATCGCCACTCATAAAGATGACTAAGGGCGGCTTTTTCGCACTCGCTTTATCATTTGCGCTATTAGCGACCGGCAGAAGTGTCAGGCCGAGTGAGTCAGCAAAGTCATCGGCTAAGACACTAAAGCTACTGCAAAACATCATCATAAGGCTGAGTATTTTCACAAAGGATTTATTCATCGTTCACCTACTTTTTAAATACACCGGTTGCACCACGACTCGTTAATGTCACTAAACTGCCCACCACAATTGGCAGAGATAATCCGCCATAACAAATCAAATACTTGGCCTCCCACGTTGGATTAAACTTATCCTTGTATCTTCTAAGCCCCTGAAAGTTATAAAACTTATTACCCTTCTTATACACAACCTTCGCTAGCTTAGTCCAAAATGGCACCAACGCTCTGTCAGTCAAGCCTGACATAGGCGCCATCCCGAGATTAAACCTCTGATAGCCTTGCTGTTTTCCCCATAGCAATAGCTCAGTAAACAGAAAATCCATGATATTACTGCTCGATAATTTAGGCTCGTAACGCATCAGATCGACAGAAAATTCAACCTGAGCGGCACTCGCCCAAATATTTGAAAACGCCACGAGTTCACCGTTTGCATACACTAATGCCATAGGTGTCGAACACAGATAGGCTGCAGAGAAATAGCCGACAGAAAACCCCTTTTCACGCCCTTGCTTCGCCTTCAGCCAAGTCGATGATATGGCTTCTAATTGCGGCAGTATGGCCCTCACTTGGCTCGCCTCAATCACAGCAAAACTTAAGCCTTCACGCTGCGCCTTAGCATGGCTCTGGCGCAAACTTTTGTAGCGACTCGACGTTAAGTCAAATTGGTCAAGCTGAACAATTGCCTCCTCGCCTAGCTTATATAAACCTAATCCTTGCTCTAAAAAGCTCGGCAGGTATTTTTGCGTCACTTGATAAAACACCGGCCAACCGTCGTAGGCATCGCATAACTCCCTAAACTGCCACAATAAATCATCAAATTTATGTTGATTACCAATTGGATCGCCCATTACCACCCAGCAATGTCCAGCCCTTGCATACATAAGAAAGGCGTCTTTATCCTCGTTAAATAGGATTGATTTATCTTGCACTAAGGCTAAATAGCCATGACTGCTCGGCGACTGCGTGACAATCTCCATCGCCTGTTTTAATGAAGGCGTGTCCAGTTGTGGTGATTTAAGCTGAGTACGAGACGAAAAATAGCGCACGGCAAAGGTAAGCACGATAAAGATAGCAATCGCTCCTCCTCGCAATGCTCGCGATACATGGCTATCGGGGGAGAAGGTAAACCAGAGTGAATGATCATAATCAACATCTTGATAGGAGAAAAATAATACCCAAATCATCAAGAACAAGGCAGCAGAAAGTGATAACAGCCAACCCAAAGAGTATTTAATCCCGACGACTGAACCCTTTCGATAAAACAAATTCTCACATGGAAACATCAATGCGTAAACTAATCCGATCGCGAGTGATATTTCCCATTCCGCGCCCTTAAGTATAATAAATAACATGCCCACCAGCAGCAGTTTTTTCGTTAACTCAAAGGCATTATGGTAGCGTTTAAATAACCCATGGGATAACAACAATAGCAAGACACCACTCACACTCAAAATGATGCTCGATATTTCGATGATCGGCAGCGGGACTAACTCGCCTAACCAGTGATACTTATGAATAATAGAAGGGTTAACCACTGACAAGAGTAATAACAAACCTGAGCTAAATACACTGATACTCAGTAGCGGTGGTAACAGTTGGCGGATAAATATAATTCGAGTATTTAATTTTACAATCTTATCTTTATTTGACAGTGCGATCGTAATAACAAAGTATGCCAAAGAAATTAAAAATGGAATAATGTAATAAATGATCCGATAGACAATAATGGCGCCGAGGATTTGCTCAACCGGTAAATATTGCGATAAGGCCACAGTCACGACGGACTCGAACACCCCAATACCACCCGGCACATGGGCAAGCACCCCAAGCGCATTCGCAACAAAGAAAATACTTAAGACCTGTATATAGCCCAAATTTTCTACCGTGGGCAGTAAGCTATAAAACAAGGTTCCTACGACAATCCAATCAAGTGAAGACACCAGCAACTGTCTTAAAGATACAGATAACAGAGGTGGCGTAATTTCAAAGCCACGAAAGTTAAATGGCTTTTTCCGCAGCACACTCATCAGTAAATAACCCAATACACTGAGCAGCATGCCAATACCGATCACTGTCGTTAATGAAAATAGCCATGTTGGCAAAGGTAAGGCTGATAATTGTTCAGAGGGAAAGCATACCAGTGCAATACCACAAATAAAAAAGAGTCCGAGGAAGAATGTCACTGAACATGAAATGACTATTTGAGTGATTTTATTACCACTTAAGCCGAGTTCGGAATAAAACTTATATCTTATCGACGTCCCCGTTAACAGCGAGAAACCTATGGTATTGGAGAACGTAAAACCCAGAAAGGAAATAGGGACTATTTTACGATAAGGTATCTCCTTCTCGACATTTCGAACGGCAATAAAATCGTACAAGGTTAATAAAGAGTAACTGCCCACTGTGAGTAGCGCTGCACATAACAACTCAACAAATGAAAATCCTTTAACCTCTTTAATAATGTCACTTAATTGATATTCTTGCTCTAAATTATAAAGCAAGAGTAATGAGACAGTGAATATTATAAGGCTAATAAACACCCGCACTCGTCTCCCCATGTTAATCTCCAGCACCTAAGACTGATTCAGCTAAGGTTATTTAACGTCAACATTGAAACAGCATTAAAAATTAATTAACTTAGTTTAATACCAGTCACATTAAATATCTAATCAGTTCAGAACCTCACAGGCATCTCAATCCAAGGCGCATTGACGCAGAAATGGTTATTCCCTTTTAAGTCAATGCAACACCGGAGTGGGATGCCTGTGTGGCTCCCAAAGGGCGGGTTTCAACGCACTTTATACTGCGTTTAAGGCTTTCGACAGAGCACCACTATGCCTTCAAGCCTTCGCCTTGTCTAAAGTGCGTTGAACTCCCGCTGAATGAACAGATATTTAATACGATTGGTATTATTTTTAACACCACTTTATCGACGGGATTTTTAACATAGGGATTTTTCATTCGCAATGGATTTACGCATTTGCTGCATGACGTTTTATTAATGTGCTTAACAAGCTGATAGCAATAGTGAGTGAATGATTTTAAATAGAGGGGGAATAAAATAAAAGCCAAAAAAATCTGCAATAGATACGCAGCTTTGGGCGTTAAGCCAAACAAAAAAGTGTGAATACTCAAAAAGTATTCACACTAGATTCCGTTACATTGGACGGTTTTTCTCGATAAGACGATTAAAAATGGCATTCACAGATAAAGATGCGCCATGGGCAATTTTATCGGCAAGTTTCTTTCTCACCTGATAACGCATCTTATACACAGTGCGCTCTGCGGCAAGTGACATAATCACATCATCACTAGTCGAAATCGCATCGACTAACCCTAATTCAATGGCTTGCTGGCCATACCAATGCTCGCCCGTGGCTACTTTCACTAAATCCAACTCAGGGCGATATTTACCGACAAACGCTTTGAATAAGACGTGGGTTTCTTCGAGTTCTTCTTGAAACTTCTGTCTTCCCTCATCGGAGTTTTCACCAAACACTGTCAAGGTACGTTTAAAATTACCGGCCGTATGTTGCTCATAATCAATTTCATGCTTTTTCAGCAAACGATTAAAGTTCGGCAGTTGAGCAACAACACCAATTGAACCAACAATTGCAAAAGGCGCCGCATAAATTTTATTCGCAACACAGGCCATCATATAACCGCCACTGGCAGCCACTTTATCAACGCAGACTGTTAGTGGAATATCGGCTTGGCGTAAACGGTCAAGCTGGCTGGAGGCTAAACCATAGCCATGCACCATCCCGCCACCACTCTCGACATTAACAACCACTTCATCGCCTTTTTCCGCGATAGCTAAAATGGCACTGATTTCTTCACGCAGTGACGCAACCTCAGCGGCATCGATACTGCCCTTGAAATCGATCACGAACACTTTGCCCGTGCTGGCATCATCAGCAGCTTTGTCTTTCGCCTTTTCTTCGGCCTTTAATTGCTTCTCATAGGCTTTGAATTGCTTCTTTGAAAGGAGTTCTTCTTTTAAGCCATGCTTCAGTTCTTCTAACTCTTCAGACAGGTTAGTGATCCTCAGCTCGCCCTTATCTGACTTATGTTTAACAGTGGAAGCCAACACCACAATAATAACCGCAACGATTGCGACCACTATCGTGACGGCTTTCGCCAAAAACATTCCATACTCGTATAAAAATTCCAAAGTGCTCTCCGTTAGGGCGTTACATCAATCAGTCAATTGCGCGCTATTCTAACAGCCTAAAGGCCCATAAAAAAACCCAGCATTCGCTGGGTTTTTCAGATTAAGCGCAGATTAGTTAGGACAAGTCGCAATGACATCGCTGTTTGTCACTAAAATCGTCGCATCTCCTTTACCTGCAGTCGCAGCATAGGTTGCTACTTGAGTCTGCATTTCAACGGTAGCAGCGGCAGCCATACCAGCAGCCATACCATATGTAGCGTCCGTTTCACTTGGGCTCACAATCGAACTATGGTGACCTTTAGAGAAACGCACAACGCCATGACCTTTACTCGTACTATCGACACAAGGTAGGCCAATAGCAGAGATCAGCGGCTCAGTGCCCGATAACGGGAAGTTATCTACACGGTTCGGTAACACTTGATCAGGTAAGTTACCGTTGCCATCACCGGCTATTTCAATCAAATGAACAGGTAAGTCCGTCGCCTTTAACATAGCGGCATGGTTAATTGGATCCGCAGAATCCACAGCCGTTTGAACCGCAAAGGCAAACGTTGGAATAAACTGAGCATATACTGCCTGCACCAGTGCCGCATATTCAGGACTACCCACCTCGTACCCTGCAGTATTAGCCTTATCGACCAGTGCTTGGAAAGTCGCAGATGCCTTGATATTGCTAAACAGCACTGGACCAAAGGTTGCTGAACCCGCAAATGATCCTGCTAATCCCCCTGCAGGCGCTGCTAAGGATAGAGCCTTGATGCCATATGCATTTGGCAAGGCATCACCCGTTGCAGGGTTCTTCATGCCAGTGCTGGCATAGGTCGCAAAATCGGTGCCGACAATCGCGCCTAAACTCAGACCTTGAGCACTGATTTTAGACACGTCAAATAATTGTGCTTCATTATCCTTAGCTAAATCGGTAGCTAATTTATTTAGTGCAAATCGAACACCTAGATGATCCATCGTCGCTTGACGGAAGTTATCACGCACCGACAAAGTGCTAGAGATATTCACGAACACCAACGGATTACCATTTTTATAGGCATCAGGTTTATCTGAAGGAGCAGGGAACGAGGGATCTGTCGCAGAGACGTCATAAATCCCATCGTTGTTAGCATCGAATGAACGCGCCCCATGCAGTGGCATATCAATAGCAATAGTTGCAACGCCCATGGCCGCATACGTACCCGCATAGGCTAGTGACATTTCTTTACCGCCACCTAAACCGTGCAGTGCGATTGTTGTTGGCCAACCAGCCAATGGCGCAGTCGCTAGATCAGGATTATTGTACAGCGCTGCTAATTTAGCTGCATTAGGGATTGAAATCAGTACAGGTACGGTTTCATATCCTTTAATCGCTGGAATTGGGTTGAACTTAGTCAGATGCTTAGTTTTATCTACCGCTGTACCATCGTCTAACAACCAAGTTTTACCCGCCATTAGAGACGGATTAGCTAACGCATCGGCGGGGTTCGCAATACTATTGGCCACGGCTTGCATACCAAAATTATTCTGGCTGAGTGTGCCCGCTTGCAAAGCTAATAGTACGGAGACTGGACTATCGCCTTGTGCTTTCCAATGGCCATTAATTAATGGTTTGCCTTCTGTTGATAAACAACTGACCGAAGAACAGTCACCATATATCGGCAGTTTGATTTTAGCGCTATACACATCGGCTAAATCAGCGGCTTTAAAGGCAGCACTATTTGAGTCAGTTAATCCCGCCGCTTGTGCAACAGTTATGCCTAAAGGCGTTGGCATCTGGGCAAAACTTGGCGCATAGGGAGACCCTGGTTGTACCATCAATAGTTTAGTGGTTTCATATACATTAGCGACAGATTGTGTGGTGAATAAGCCGGTAAAGCTTATAGTCGATAAATCAACATTATGAGCCGCAGCTATGCCTTTCTCATAACTATTAATCAAAATCTGTAGGGACTTTTGTTCTGGTAACGGTAAGCCTAATGTATCAGAATCCATTCGAACCGCTTTATAAGTGCTAGATGTAACCAATGACTCGCCTTCAGAATCTCGTATGACATTAGTTGTTGCATAAATATACGATTGACCTGCTTTCAACGGCTTAATTGGAATGATGACAATCTGTTTACCGACAGCTTTAGAAACAAAGTCTACGCCATATTGTAATTCGCTACCGACTTTACAAGCCGAAACCGATGGTTTTTGCTTACATTCTGGATCAGATGATAAAGGACCACCGACAGTGGCTTCAAACATTCTTACTGCACCGGGTAATCCAACCGTGGCTTCATCTAATGACAGTTCAACGCCCTTATGGACAAGCGTCACGTCATCAATTGGAATTGTAATGGGTGAAGTCGTAGACCAACCATCTAAAGCACCCAAAGCCATTTGAGGATCAGTGTAATCAGTTGTGCCATCAGCCTTTTCCTTAGGCATATTTAATGTACCATCAACAGTACCATTAAATATTAGATCATTCGGAGTCGATAAAACTGGTGAAACCTTATTACCTGGATCAAATCCAATCGTTATACGCGATTCAGGGACGAGCGGTTCTGTCTTATCCTTGAGTTCGTTAAAACTGTCCTCACCACATCCTGTGAGGCCCAGTGCAGATGCAATCGCAACACCCAAAATGAGTCTTTTCATCTTTTTTCCCCAAATCTTGTTGTAATAGTTTTGTTTTCCCCAAGAAATTAGTCACAATAGCTTTTAAATCTGTGACCAATAGGGCTTATGTTAGCCCCTAACTCATTTCAAGTTAACGTAAAAATATTGAGTTAGCCACAAGTTTGTCACAAACATTTTAGCTATTTATAACAAAGTTTCATTCATTTGTTTGAAACATGCGTTTATCACTTCGGCGACTCTAGAAGTGGCGGGCATTCTCGCCAAGAGGAAAAAGAGACTCATGTTGGAATATCAAGCAGCAAAAGATTTACTCAAAGGCAAAACAATTTTAGTGACAGGCGCTGGCGCAGGTATAGGTCGCACCGCTGCCATTGAGTTTGCAAAGCACGGCGCCACTGTGATTTTACTCGGTAAAACAGTGAAAAAACTAGAAGCGGTTTACGATGTCATCGAACAAGCCGGTTATCCAAAACCTGCCATAGTGCCATTAGATCTTAAGGGCGCGACGGAGCAAAATTATCGCGATATGGCCGATACCATAGCCGAGCAATTCGATCATTTAGACGGCTTATTACATAACGCGAGCCTGCTCGGTGCCCTAGGCCCGTTTGAACACATAGATATTCCATCACTCGAAGACATACTCAAAGTGAACGTCACGGCCCAAGTTATGCTAACTAAAGCATTACTACCTGTGATGCGCCAAGCACCCAGTGCATCGATTATCTTTACGTCGAGCAGTGTGGGTCGTCAAGGCCGCGCCTACTGGGGACCTTATGCCTTCTCTAAGTTTGCCACCGAAGGCATGATGCAAGTCCTCGCCCATGAGTGCGATGGCACCTCGGTTCGCGTCAACAGTATCAATCCAGGTGCAACCCGCACTGAGATGCGCGCTAAAGCCTACCCAGCTGAGAATCCACTGGATCTCAAAACCGCAGAAGAGATCATGCCGACCTATTTATATTTAATGGGTCAAGATGCTAGCGCAGTGAACGGTCAGCAGTTCAACGCTCAGTAATCGCATCGCTTATCGGTTTAGCAGTATGATTCAGCAATAATAAAGGGCCTATTGATGGCCCTTTATTATTTTAGATATTCGCAAGATGGATCTCTGTATTAATCCATGGGAATAAACAGCATAAAAACGCTGCACCACCAATCTTAACTTAACTGAATTTTTGCAAAATAAATCATCGTTTTAGCTTTAGCGGCTCTGCTTGATTCATCAAGCAAATTCTGCGTATCTAGCGGTGAGTCAGCTAACTCATGGCTTGAGTAATAACTTACCCACAACTCATTTCCGTCAATCACAACGCCCGCATAACTGGTATCGCCCTTCGATGGCAGTGTCAGTAGTTCTTGAACCACGCCAGTATCAGGATGAATTTCAACTAAAGCCGTTCGAACTTGTTCATCGTATAAGCGCACCACAGCCAACAGGCGGGATTGATACATCAACATCACTGGCCCACCAATGCGCTTATCGAGTTCTTGCCATTGCCAATCGGTGAATGGCGCGCGACTGTGACCGAGTAAACCAACAAATTCAGGGCCCCAAACGGGATCGCGCCTCAAGAGACAAAAGCCGCTGTCTTGATCAAAAACAATGGCTGTTTCGTTGACATAACCTTGATTATTAAACACCTTTAGCCAAGTCTTGAACTGCACGCCATCATCACTCTTATACAACCGAGTGTCACCATCAGGTCCTGGGCGATAGCCCACACCATAGAGCGTATTTTGATGCTCGGTTAAACGCCATAACCAATAGCCCTTATCAGCTATCTTTAGCGCATCCGACCACACTAGCCCATCGGCTGAGCGCCAAAGATGTGATTGAAGACCCGACTTATCATGTAAGGTCCCGCCACCGAGTAAAAGCAATTCCCCTTGATATTCAATCAGTTTACCGTCGCGTAAATCAGCCTCTTCCGAACGAATAAACGCCACGCTCTGCCACGTCTCGCCGCCATCAACTGAACGTAGAATACGCAAAGCGCCATCGGGTGACACATGGGCAGTCCCTTCACGGAAAACACAAAAAAGTGCTTCCTGAAACGCGATTAAATCGGTAAACGCATTATGGGCAGCCTGCTCCCAAATCCGTCGCACTGACATTAGCTTCATCCATTCACTCCTCAATTCAGCTGACTCTTGTTATAACATAGCTGCAAATAACAGAAAGCAAAAAGGCCGCTAAGCGGCCTTTTCATGGGAATAAAACAACTTAGCTGCGCTGACGCGATGGCTTAGGTTTTCCCGAACCTGTCACTTTATGCTTACGCACAGCGCGGCGAATTTTGGCACTCTTCACCTGTGCACGGGCTACGCTGTGTTTATCGGCAGCAAGCATAGTGCGGGTTTCAGGCTCTAAACCTGCCAGTTTACGCAAGTAGTTAACTTGCTCCATTGGCAATTCAACCCAGCCACCCCGTGGCAGTGATTTTGGCAATTCAACCATACCGTAACGAATACGGATCAAACGGCTCACTTGCACTTCTTGGGATTCCCAAAGACGGCGCACTTCGCGGTTACGACCTTCGCGTAAACACACATGCCACCACTGGTTCATGCCTTCGCCGCCCGCTGGCTTGATGCTATCAAACTGCGCAGGGCCGTCCTCTAACATTACGCCAGTACGCAAACGTTGCACTGTCGCTTCAGGGATTTCACCGAAGGTACGCACTGCGTATTCGCGGTCGACTTCGTTCGATGGATGCATTAAGCGGTTCGCTAATTCACCATCTGAGGTAAACAACAATAAACCTGAGGTGTTGATGTCTAAACGACCTACCGCAACCCAGCGCGAATCACGCACTTTAGGTAAGCGATCGAATACCGTTGGACGGCCTTCAGGATCTTTACGACTACAAATTTCGCCTTCGGGTTTATGGTATGCCAATACTCGACAGATCACGTCTTCGGCAGACTTTAACGAAATCGATCTCCCATCGATACGCACTTTGGCATCGGCTTCAATCCGATCCCCAAGGCTAGCAATTTCACCATCAATACTAACTCGGCCTGCAGCAATCCATGCCTCCATCTCACGACGGGAGCCATGGCCTGCACGGGCCAAGACTTTCTGCAATTTTTCACTCATTAGTATTTTGCTCTTCTGACTGTTCCGGCGTTAATTTCACACTTGAAAAAACCGCCTGCAATGACTCAGTATCCGACAGCGGCGGTAAATCCGCTAAGGTGTCTAAGCCAAAATATGCTAAAAATTCTAAGGTAGTGGCATACAACGCGGGTCGCCCCGGTACTTCTTTATGGCCAACTACTTTAATCCAATGTCTATCTGACAAACTTTTTATGATGTGACTACTAATGGCCACACCGCGCACCTGTTCAATATCGCCGCGAGTCACAGGTTGACGATAAGCAATCACCGCCAAGGTTTCTAATGTCGCACGCGAATATTTAGGCGCCTTTTCTTGCCACAGGGGCTGCAAAAAAGGACTCAAGACTTCCAAGGTCTGGAAGCGATAACCTCCAGCGACTTTCACAAGTTGTACACCTCTGTCTTGATAATCCTGCTGCAGCTCATCCAATGCAGCTTTTATTTTGTCTCTGGAAACCGTGAAATCCACCAATACAGTGTCTTTCAGCATTTTCGCCGACAAGGGTTTCCCCAATACAAACAAACTCGCTTCAATAAGCTGTTTTAATTGAGTCGGATTTATCTGCATCAATTAATAGGCCTTAACGTAAATAGTTGAAAACGGTTCTGTTTGGTACAATTCAACCAATAATTCTTTGACTAATTCCATCAGTGCTAAGAAGGTCACGACCACGCCTGCACGGCCTTCAGCTACGGTAAATAAACGTTCAAATGCCGTAAAATCTTCCGAGTTCAGCATGGCTAAAATCTGGCTCATGCGCTCACGCGTCGATAACTGTTCACGCTTAACGTGATGATCTTCATTGGCATCGATACGTTTGAGCACATCGCCAAAGGCGCGGGCAATTTCAAACAACGAGACTTCTGGCGGGATCATTAACGGCTTAATGTCAGGTGCTGCCACTGCTTTGGCTTGAAACACATCCCGCTCGAGCCGCGGCAAATCATCGAGTTTTTGCGACGCTTCTTTAATCACTTCATAGGCTTTCAACTGACGGATCAATTGAGCCCGAGGATCTTCCTCAACCTCATCTTCAGCCACCATACGCGGCAGCAGCAAACGGGATTTAATCTCGGCAAGCGTTGCCGCCATCACTAAGTAATCGGCAGCGAGTTCAATTCGAGCCTGAGTCAGCAACGTAATATATTCTAAATACTGCGCGGTGATTTGCTGAATGGGTAAATCGACAACGTCTAATTTCTGCTTACGGATCAAATATAAAAGTAAATCCAATGGGCCTTCAAAGGACTCAAGGAATACTTCTAATGCCTCTGGCGGAATAAACAAATCCAGCGGCATTTCGGTCATTGCCTGACCACGAATAACGGCTAAGGGTAAACTCTGTTGCGTGCCCTGCATCCGCTATCTTGCTCCGTTAACGCTGCGCTACCCAACTTAGGCTAACGCCAAACGCGCGATTATACCTGTAAATCTGCTGCGATAAAACTGCCAAATGTGCACAGCCACTCGCCGCATCACTCACTCGTATCCATTAGCGATAAATCTAATACGGCAGATTTAGAGGAAAGGCGTGATATCACCCGCGCCTTCACGCAAAATTTCGGCGCCATCTTCAGACATATCAATCACTGTCGTCGGCTTTTCGCCTAAATAACCGCCATGGATAATCACATCCACTTGATGCTCGAGCAAGTCGCGAATTTGTTCAGGATCAGACTCGGCAAATTCTGCATTTGGCATCACCAAACTGGTCGACATCAGCGGCGCATCTAAGGCTTCAAGCAACGCTAGTGCGATCACATTGTCGGGCACGCGAATACCTATGGTCTTTTTCTTGTCATTTTGCAGACGACGCGGCACTTCTTTGGTCGCTTTAAAAATGAACGTATAAGGCCCAGGCGTGCAACTTTTTAGAATGCGATACGCCTGATTATCCACTTTGGCGTAGGTCGCAAGCTCAGATAAATCGCGGCACATCAATGAAAAGTTATGATCGTTCTCGATTTGACGAATTCTCGCCATCCGCGTCATCGCGTCTTTCTCACCAATCAAGCAGCCTAAGGCATAGCCCGAATCGGTGGGATAAACAATCACACCGCCCGCTTTTAAGGCGGCAACAGCTTGACTGATAAGGCGTGTTTGCGGATTTACTTCATGTACATAAAAAAACTGACTCATGGTCGTTCCACCCAAGATTCCGATTGCCAGACCCAATCAATACCTTGGGGCTGATACAGATTTTTACCTAATTCGATCCAATTACTTGGAAAGTGAAAATCACTCCCTATCGATGCAAGCAATTGATTTTGTAAGCTCAAGGCCACAAGGTTGGCCCTGTCGTCTAATGTTTGCTGGCCAAGTACCACTTCCATGGCATCTCCACCCGCTTCTTTATATTCGCGCACTAAGCGCTTAAGCCACTTTGCCGATAACTTATAACCACTGGGATGCGCCAACACAGCTAATCCACCCGCGTTATGAATGATATCGATGGCGCTGGCCATATCACCCCAATTATTGGGGACATAGCCGGTTTTACCGCGGGCAAGATAGCGTTTAAATACGCTCGGCATATCCACAGCATGACCATTTTCAGCCATCCAACGGGCGTAATGTCCACGGCTCAATGCCGCTTCACCCGCCAACGCCTTGGCACCTTCGTAAGCGCCTTCAATACCAGCCTTGGCTAATCTATGGCCAATTTCTTGAGCGCGTAATTCACGTAACTCACGCTGGTTTTCTAAAAATGCTAATAAAGCTGGGTTATCCGCATCGAAGTTAAGCGCAACTATGTGGATATCATAACTGTTCCAGCGAGTAGAGATTTCTACGCCAGAGATCAATTTCAACGGTTCTGCTTGCGATTGATTAAAGGCACGGGCTTCGGGTAAACCTGCTACCGTGTCGTGGTCAGTAATCGCAAATAACTGCACGCCCTTTTCAAGGGCTCTAGCCACCAATTCAGACGGAGTTAACTGACCGTCGGATGCGGTCGTGTGGCTGTGCAGATCAGCCAATATGCTTTGAGTATTCATGGGGCTATTGTACGTGAATTTGTTAATAAATGCGCTGCTATCTCGCATTTTGTGGCTGTGTGACTTAAATTTTCTGCGTCATTAAAGTGAATAAATCATAGAAAATGAAAAATATTCAATTGACATTAGACCCCAGCTAAGGTTTTCTATACACCAATTACTGAATTAGCGAGACCCTTTTGAATGACACACATTAATGCTTCATTAAACATCATTTGGTGGTGGCACTTCCCAACTTAGCGGGTGGTGTGAAGCTCTGTGCTCATTTGAAAGTGACCAGAATCAACAAGAAGCCCGCAGAAATGCGGGCTTTTTTGTTAGGTGCGAAAAATGTCGGCAGACTCGGGTAACAAGATTAAGAAAGCGAGATAACTCATGATGTTAAAGACATTTTATAAGGTAGCTGGAGTATGAACATGCCCAAACAGACATTCGCACGCTCAAGCACATTCAAGGCGGCATTAACCTACCACAGCGATCCACTGCGCTTGTATCAGCACATTACCCAAGATGCGCCCCATACTATGTTGTTGGAGTCGGCCGAAATCGACAGTAAAGATCACTTAAAAAGCATGGTGATGACCCATGCCGCCATGATGATCCGCTGCGACGGTTATCAACTGACCTTCACCGCATTGACCGACAATGGCGCGAGCTTACTTGCCCCAATCGCGCTCTTTTTCAGTACTGCTGTCAATGTCGCCAGAGATAACTTGACCTTAGTGGTCACACTGCAAAAAGACACTCAGCTGCAGGATGAAGATGCACGCTTAAAATCAACTTCGCCACTCGATGGCCTGCGGATGTTTATCCAGCAAATTGATTGTGGCACTCATACTGACAGCCAAAGTAAACCCCCCTTTGAAGATCTGTTTTTAGGTGGCGTGTTGGCCTACGACTTGATTGATACCGTCGAACCGCTGCCAGCCGTACCGAACCGCGATAATGATTGCCCAGACTACTTATTTTACCTCGCGGAAACCTTAATCCTTATCGACCATAAACTGAAACAAGCCGACATCATTACCCATAATTTCAGCCGTGATTCAGTCCAGTATGCCGCCATCACCGCAGCGCTGAGCGAGCGAGTACAGCAGTTAAGCACACAATGTAAAACTCTCGGTAATTCACCTGCCGATGTGCCGACACTGGTCGCCATCGACGCGACTGAGCAAGTCAATATTTCCGATGAGGTGTTCAAACAAACCGTTATCGATTTGAAAGAACACATTATTGCGGGCGATATTTTTCAAGTGGTGCCATCGCGTAGCTTTAGTTTGCCTTGCCCGAATACCTTAGGGGCTTATCGCGCCCTGCGCCTGACTAACCCAAGCCCTTACATGTTTTATTTCAGAGGCCAAGATTTCACGCTTTTTGGTGCTTCACCAGAAAGTGCGCTTAAGTACGAGGCCAGCAGTAATCAAGTCGAAGTCTACCCGATTGCTGGCACCCGCAAACGCGGCAAAACCGCCACGGGCGAGATTGATTTTGACTTAGACAGCCGCATTGAACTTGAACTGCGTTTAGATAAAAAAGAACTGTCAGAACACTTAATGTTGGTCGATTTAGCACGCAACGATATCGCGCGCATCAGCCAAAGCGGCAGCCGTAAAGTCGCTGAATTATTGAAAGTGGATCGCTATTCTCACGTGATGCACCTCGTCAGTCGCGTAACGGGTCAATTGCGCCAAGATTTAGATGCGCTGCATGCTTATCAGGCCTGTATGAATATGGGCACTTTAGTTGGCGCGCCAAAAGTAAGCGCATCACAACTGGTTCGCCAAGCGGAAAAAGCCCGCCGCGGCAGCTACGGCGGCGCTGTCGGTTACCTTAATGCCCTTGGGGATATGGACACCTGTATTGTGATCCGCTCGGCCTTTGTCAAAAATGGCACCGCCTTTATTCAAGCGGGCGCGGGCGTCGTGTTTGATTCGGATCCCCAAAGTGAGGCTGACGAAACCCGTCAAAAAGCCCAAGCTGTGATTTCGGCCATCAAAATGGGCGCTGGACTGCGAGTCAATGAATCGCCAGTAAATGACGCGTCGGCTCAATCGACTTTTGTGCAATCCACTTCAGTACCATCTAAATAGGAGCCAAACATGAAACTCTATCTACTCGATAACTTTGACTCCTTTACCTACAACTTAGTGGATCAATTTCGCAGCCTAGGCTGTGAAGTGGTGATTTACCGCAACGATGTTGCCGCCGACTTTATCGCTGAAAAATTGCTTAACGAACAAGAACCCGCAGCCCTAGTGTTATCACCCGGTCCTGGTGCGCCCCATGAAGCAGGCTCTATGATGGCGCTTATCGCCAAAGTCGCCGGTAAAGTCCCTATGCTGGGCATCTGCCTTGGGCATCAAGCTATGGTGGAATATTACGGCGGCAAAGTGGCGCGCGCGCCTTTTGTGGTGCACGGCAAGGCAAGCCCAACCTTCCATGATGGTACTGGCGTATTTGCTGGTTTGCCCTCTCCCCTGCCCGTTGCCCGTTATCACAGTCTGGTCGCCACTCACGTGCCTGATTGCTTACAAGTAATCGCAACGACTGACGCTATGCCGATGGCGATTCTGCACCCTGAGCACAGAGCCGTTGGCTTTCAGTTCCACCCAGAATCGATTCTAACAACGTTGGGCAGCACACTGCTCATTCAAACCTTAGCCTTTCTTACCCAAGAGATGACATTTCTACCCCAAGAGATGAAAACAGGAGTAAGCGCATGAGTACCAACCCTATTCAGCCTTTACTCGACATTTTATACCAAGGTAAAAGTTTAAGCCGCGAGCAAACCTTTGAGATTTTTAGCGCGTTAATTCGCGGAGAAATGAGTGAAGCCGCGATGGCGGGAATGTTAGTTGCGCTGAAAATGCGCGGCGAGACTATTGATGAGATCAGTGGCGCCGCCGATGCCATGCGCGCCGCTGCCAAGGCTTTTCCCTACTCGAATGGCGATAGCATTAACAATGGCATCGTTGACATAGTTGGCACGGGTGGCGATGGCTTTAATACCATTAATATTTCCACCACAGCGGCCTTTGTTGCCGCAGCGGCAGGCGCTAAGGTCGCCAAACACGGCAATCGTAGCGTGTCGAGTAAATCGGGTTCATCGGATCTTTTGGCGCAATTTGGCATAGACCTAACTATGTCGCCAGAGACCGCCAGTCGTTGCCTTAACACATTGAATCTGTGCTTTTTGTTTGCGCCCCACTACCATGGCGGGGTAAAACATGCGGTGCCCGTAAGACAAGCACTGAAAACGCGCACCTTATTTAACGTGTTAGGGCCGCTAATTAACCCCGCACGACCTGAATTTATGTTACTTGGCGTGTATAGCCCTGAGTTAGTCTTACCGATAGCGAAAGTATTAAAGGCGCTTGGCACAAAACGCGCTATGGTAGTGCACGGCAGCGGTTTAGATGAAGTCGCGCTGCACGGCAACACCCAAGTTGCTGAGTTAAAAGACGGCGACATTATTGAGTATCAACTCACGCCCGCCGATTTAGGCGTGCCTTTAGCGCAAATATCAGACTTAGAAGGTGGCGAACCCGCGCAGAATGCCTTGATTACCGAGGCAATTTTAAAAGGTCACGGTACTGAAGCACACGCCAATGCGGTCGCCATCAATGCCGGTTGTGCTTTATATGTCTGTGGAATTACTGATTCAGTCAAAGCCGGAACCTTACTTGCGCTCGCTACCATTCAAAGCGGCAAAGCATTTGAGTTATTAAGCCAGCTCGCAAAAGTCAGCGGTGAAGCCCATGTCAACGGTCAAGAAAGAGGAAGATAAGCGAATGTCTCAAGTAGAAGTGACTCCAACAGCAATGACTCAAGACCTGCGTACTCAGCCAGAGGCAGCCACAAACGCTATGCCAAAAAGTAATGTGTTAACCCGTATTGTCGATACCAAAGCGGCCCATATTGCCGCCCTGAAGCTGCGTTTCCCTGAGGCGAGTCTGTCGCCAAAAATCTCTGACCGCAGTTTATTTTCCGCACTCAAGACACCCAAGGCGGGTTACATTTTAGAATGCAAAAAAGCCAGTCCGTCCAAAGGGCTTATCCGCGATGTGTTTGATGTAGAAGCCATCGCCGATATTTACGGTAAATATGCGGCGGGCATTTCGGTATTAACCGACGAGCAATTTTTCCAAGGGGATATGGACTATATCCCTAAGGTGCGCGCTCGGGTCAACCAACCAATTCTGTGCAAAGATTTTTTTGTGGACGAATACCAAATCAAACTCGCCGCCCACCAAGGCGCCGATGCGATTCTGTTGATGCTGTCCGTGCTTGATGATGAACAATATCAACATCTAGCGAAAGAAGCGGCTAATTATCAACTCGATGTACTGACCGAAGTCAGTAACGAAGAAGAACTTAAGCGCGCCATCGCATTAGATGCGCCGATTATCGGCATCAATAACCGTAATTTAAGGGATTTGAGTACCGATCTCGCTACCACAGAAGCGCTGGCGCCACACATTGGCAGCGACCGCGTGGTGATCAGCGAATCTGGCATCTACAACAATGAGCAAGTACGCCGCCTGAGTCCGCTGGTTGATGGCTTCCTCGTTGGCAGCTCGATTATGGCTGAGGCTGATATCGACTTGGCCTGCCGTAAACTGATCTTCGGTCACAATAAAGTCTGCGGCCTCACCCGTGTGGAAGATATCCGCGCCGCAGCAACAGCAGGCGCTGTCTATGGCGGACTGATTTTTGCTGAAAAATCCCCACGCGCGTTAGCCCTTGATACAGCAGAACAACTGCTCAGGGCGTATCGCGCATCCGATGCCCCCGCCATTGAATTTGTCGGTGTGTTTGTTAATGCAGCGCCAAGCACCATCACCGATATCGCCGCCAGTTTGCAGTTATCTGCCGTACAACTGCACGGCACTGAGACTGAACTTGAAATCGCACAGCTCGCTGAGCGACTTGAGCAAGCGGGACTCACCACCCAAATTTGGAAAGCCGTGAGCGTCGATGCTCAAACGGGTGAACTTGGCAACTTGCCTCAGGGAGCATCGCGATATCTCTTTGATAGTAAAACGGCAGGTCAATTTGGCGGCTCAGGCCAAGCCTTTAATTGGCAAAATATTGATGTGAAGTCCTTAGGCCAGCAAAAGGCCCATGCCATGTTGGCGGGCGGACTCAACGCCGACAATGCGGCAAGTGCCAATGCCCAAGGATTTTACGGTTTAGATTTTAATTCTGGCCTAGAAACCGCCGCAGGAATTAAATCGGCGCAACTGATCCAAACGGCTTTTACCCATTTACGTCTCTAGCCTATCGCGCTAAGCAAGAAGCCCTAGATGCAGTTGGTGCTCGACAAGCGTGATGCTCGACAAACAATATGAACCTATTAATGCCAGTGGCCAAATAGATAACGGCTCAGTTAACACTATGATGCGGTTAACACCAAAACGCGGTTAGCACAATCGAAGCCACTGACAAACTGATTGATAAGATAAGGAAAAAGGTATGTCAAAGTTAAAGCTTAACCCTTATTTCGGCGAATACGGCGGCATGTATGTGCCACAGATTTTAGTGCCAGCCCTTAAGCAATTAGAAACTGCCTTTGTGGAAGCGCAGGAAGATGACGACTTTAAAGCCGAATTTACCGATTTACTGAAAAACTACGCGGGCCGCCCTACAGCACTGACCTTAACCCGCAATTTAAGCCCCAACCCTATGGTGAAAATCTACCTCAAACGGGAAGATTTACTCCACGGCGGCGCCCATAAAACTAACCAAGTGTTAGGCCAAGCCCTGCTTGCTAAACGCATGGGCAAAAAGGAAATCATTGCTGAAACTGGCGCAGGACAACACGGCGTTGCCACCGCCCTTGCCTGCGCGCTATTAGGCTTAAAATGTAAAGTCTATATGGGTGCTAAAGACGTTGCGCGCCAATCACCGAACGTATTTAGAATGCGTTTGATGGGCGCGGAAGTCATTCCTGTCACCTCAGGTTCTGCCACCTTAAAAGATGCCTGTAACGAGGCGATGCGCGACTGGTCTGGCAGCTACGAAAAAGCCCACTATTTACTGGGCACAGCCGCGGGACCACATCCGTTCCCAACCATAGTGCGTGAATTTCAACGCATTATTGGCGAAGAAACCAAGAAGCAAATGCTGGAACGTGAAGGTCGTCTGCCCGATGCGGTTATCGCCTGTGTGGGTGGCGGCTCTAACGCTATCGGCATGTTTGCTGACTTTATTGACGAGCCGAGTGTCGAACTGATTGGCGTCGAACCTGCGGGTAAAGGCATAGACACGCCAATGCACGGCGCGCCGCTTAAACACGGTAAGACAGGTATTTTCTTCGGTATGAAAGCGCCTTTGATGCAAGATAGCGAAGGCCAAATCGAAGAATCCTACTCGATTTCAGCAGGATTGGACTTCCCCTCCGTTGGCCCGCAGCACGCGCATCTTAATGCCACAGGCCGCGCCCGTTATGAATCGGCTACCGACGATGAAGCCTTAGAAGCCTTCCAACAACTGGCGCGCTGTGAAGGGATTATCCCCGCATTGGAATCGGCACATGCTATCGCCTATGCCGTGAAAATGGCGCGCGAGTGCACCAAAGAAACCATTTTAGTGGTCAATCTTTCCGGTCGTGGCGACAAAGATATTTTCACCGTTTCTGACATTTTGAATGGTAAAGAGGAATAATAAAAATGAGTGACACGTCTATCAACACTGGCCGTTACCAAGCCACCTTTGCCAAACTCAAAACCGAAGGTCGTGGTGCTTTTGTCCCCTTCGTCACCCTTGGTGATCCTAGCCCTGAGTTATCGCTGAAAATTATCGATACCTTAGTGCAAAACGGTGCCGATGCCTTAGAACTGGGCTTTCCGTTTTCCGATCCCTTGGCCGATGGCCCAGTGATCCAAGGTGCTAACCTGCGTTCTTTAGCCGCGGGCACGACTCCAACGGCGTGTTTTGAATTACTGGCGCAAGTGCGTGCTAAATATCCTGAACTGCCAATCGGTTTGCTGCTGTATGCGAACTTGGTGTTTGCTAATGGCATAGATGCATTTTACGCCAAAGCGCAGCAAGCGGGTGTGGATTCAGTGCTTATTGCCGACGTACCCGTAGAAGAATCGGCGCCCTTTAGCGAAGCCGCTAAAGCCCATGGTATCGCACCCATTTTTATCGCGCCGCCCAATGCCGACAGTGAAACCCTTGCACTGGTTAGCGCCAGCGGTGAAGGTTACACCTATCTCTTATCCCGCGCAGGGGTGACAGGCACAGACACTAAAGCTGGCGTTCCGGTGGAAGAAATTCTATCCAAATTGAAAACTTTTAACGCGCCGCCACCGCTACTCGGCTTTGGCATTGCCGAACCCGCTCAAGTAACTGCCGCCATCAAAGCAGGTGCTGCGGGGGCGATTTCTGGCTCTGCCGTAGTAAAAATCATCGAAACCCACCAGCACGATGAAGCTAAGCTACTGGCGACACTTGGCGATTTTACTCGCGCCATGAAAGCGGCGACCTAAGTTAATCAAGATTACAATCTCTGAGATAAATCACTGATTGATATTGATAAACTAAATCACTGATTTAAATTGATAACCTTAAGCACTAGCCTAAATAGCTAGTGCTTAAGACGCGAAGAAAGAGAAAAATCAACAAAATAAGTGAGGCACATTCGCAGCCTCACTTATTTTGCTTTAGATTGACCGACTCCTATGTTTACCCTGCCTTGCTCACCTCATTGTTGGTGTTCTTTTACGGCTCTTATCTTTCTCAACAATCACGCCTCAAACACCACCCCTACCGAGACAAGAAATCAAACTGATAGCTTAACGGTTATTTAGTCACAGTTATTTAGTCACAGTTCCTCGATAGCATGTCAGTATCGAAATGAAATGGACTTTATATGCAGTATCGGATCTATATACTCGAGCTAACACCATGGGGTTGTGATGTTGAAGGTGAAGTCGCAGGCAAATGCGACAATGGCGCACCGATTTGGTTTTATTACCAAGGCAGCGCTCAACAGGCAAGAATGCGCTTTCCGGTTAACCAATGGGTGACGGTTGAATTACTAGGCCAACTAGCAAGAGACTATGGCGTCAATAACTAATTTATCGCTTTTGGCGCTTCCCATAGGGCACCGTCTCTCAACATCGAATTTAACGTCACCACCATCTTCCTAATACAGGCAATGATAGCCACTTTTTTAGGTTTCCCTGTGGCAACTAATCGCTGATAGGTGCTCTTAAAAACCGGGTTAGATTGTATGGCTGACATCATTGCCATATATAAAACCGTTCTCACTTGATGCCTTCCTCCTTGTATTTTTCGCATGCCTTTAAAGCGCCCGCTTTCTTTATTCATCGGTGCCACACCGACCAATGCGCTTGCTTCCTTGTTACTGATATAACCCAATTCTGGTAAGTTACTGATGATGGAAGCTGCGGCGATTTTACCGATACCTTTCATACTCTGAAGCAGTATATTTTTCGCTTGATAATCAGGGTTTGACTCAATGAGTTTAACGATTTTTATTTCAATCTTTTCAATCTGATTTTTGAACGCCGTTAAAATAGGTTTAATGGTCATTTCAAGTTCTTTTGGCAATATTTGAAGGCGGTTTTTTTCCATCGTCTGCATCACCAATAGTTGATTTCGTCTTGCGACTAAATCACTCATAGCACGCATTACATCAGGTTTTAAAGTTGATAAGGTCGGCTTAATCGCTTCGCTGTAATGCGCTATAAGTTGCGCATCAAGCTTGTCAGTTTTTGCCCGTTGACCAATGGCACCAGCAAAGCGTTTTATGTGAACAGGGTTTGCGATGACAAAAGGTAAGTTTGCCTCAGCGCAGGCCATAATGAAGGGCATTTCAAGACGACCTGTCGCTTCGATAACGATGCGCTCAGGAGTGTATTTTTTAATAGTTTTGACGGCCTCTTTAATCCCTTTTTCATCGTTCGATACAGTGAAATAGATATTGAGAGGGCGGATATAAATGTCGAGTTGAAACTTGCCAGTATCAACACCTACGTTAATGTTTTGATTAGAAGTTGTTTTCATAATAAGCTAACTCTTGCTTGCAAATGCGGGTTCGAGACCCTGTAGACTATTCGAGTATTTTGCTTGGAGTCCTTTGTCGCGTTCTTTCTTGTTATCGGTCTCTCAATAGAGGAGCCAGCGTTCAATCGAACTACGACAAGGAAAGCTTTAGTTGCAGCTAAAGCCTGGGTCTCACATTACCCGAAACTGGAAATTATTTGTAATCAGGTGAGTTTATTATCCATACAAGTGTTCAAGTTGACATCATTGAGCAAGCTCCACGCCTACCAATTCAATTGAACGTTGAAACTTCAGGACAAATCGTCGACATCAGCCAAACACCCGAAGATACGATTTACCTGTTGCAATCAAACCTTGCACTCCCTTTTGATACTGAACTTGGCAAATCCCCTATTTCGCTCGGTCACTGGGTCAATGTGACGGGCGAGCTTTGGGTAATAAATGGAATGAACTGAGTCTTGATCCTTGCGCTAACTGTGAACGTACAGATAGGCTAGCTTTGGCTTTAATGATTGGGCTTTAATGATTGCGCTTTATCGGTGCAATACCTAGAATGTCGCCGCGCAGGCTAAACTTCATCAATCGCTTAAATACCTTGCTTCCTCTTTTGAACCCAATGGGGAGAGCAAATGAAGTCGATAGCGGAATTGACAGTGTTAGCCTGTGACAAATCATTCGCCTGATGAATTTCCAATAGAGGATCCGATGACTATTTCTAAATCTTTGCCCGATGACAAACCTCGTACTTTTTTGGGCACGCCTAAATTACCAGCCAAGTACGCCACGGTTGTAATGCCATTTTTTCTTTCTATTCTAATGAGTTGTATCGTGTCTGGAATTAGCACTTTCAATGGCGTTGGCGCTTCACCGCAGTTTATCGAACTCTGGCTCGGTGCTTGGCTGATCTCATGGGTGGTCGCCTTCCCGACACTGCTGATGGTGTTGCCATTAGTACGAAAAATTACCGGACACTTTGTCGATTTACGCTAGATTTACGATTTAGCCTTTCGAACTCGCATTCTGAGTTAACAGCCACATTTCAAAGCCGTCTTAGGACGGCTTTAGCTTAAGTTCATGCCCTTAATAAACACGCACTGCCGCTACCATACCGAGATAACCGCCCTATTTACAGCTCCAGCCAATAGCAGTTTTAAGCGAATAGCTCTCTGAGAAAATACCAAGCTAAGCGAATACATCTGGGCAATGCCTCTGAACTCATTTATCAGAGCCAATACATCTGGGCCAATGTATCTGAGCCAATCCATTTAAACTTAACCCACGCCCGACTCATTTTAACCAATGCCTTGAACGAAGCTCCAGCCTGCGCTTTACAATGGATTTACACTGACTGTTTAGCGGCACCTATCCCCATTGGACTCAGCCGACATTGCCGCAATCTAAATCAATTCCCCTCGATTAATAAACCAACACAAATATCGATATAACCAACTGTATTTATAGCCTTAAAAGTCAAATTACTCGTAATCAACTCGAATATACACCCCTTAAGTTTAGCCTTTTTGCCAGCCAATTATCTTGCCGTCACATACGTTATTAACCGTACTTAGCCCGCTTATCCGTAAGTTAAAAGTATTAACCCTCACCACCACTCAAATGAGAATGGTTTGCATTTGAATATTTTCACGTGCTAATTTACTCGCCGTTGTCGGGACAGAGGCAGCAGGGAAATAGCCTAAGGACTGCGCTAAACATAGCGAATTAACCACAGCAAAATAGATAGCCAAACAGGCTATTTTGACAGCCGCATTAACTTGGTTTGCGTCCTTAGGTAACTGATTACTGGATCGGCAACACGCAACAGCATGCTGCCAAAGGAGGCGTAAGTGACTACTCAACAAAGGGAAATGGATCGCGAAATCTTTGATCTACTCGGTATCGGTATTGGCCCATTCAATCTTGGCCTCGCCGCCTTATCAGAACCTATCGACGGCTTTAACTGCTTATTTTTAGATGCTAAAACCAGCTTTGACTGGCATCCGGGCATGCTACTCAAATCCTCAAGACTGCAAACCCCCTTTATGTCGGATCTGGTGACTATGGCCGATCCCACCAGCCGTTACAGTTACCTTAATTTTGCCAAACAGACAGGCAGACTCTATCCCTTTTACATTCGCGAAAATTTCTTTTTACCCCGCCACGAATACAACTTGTATTGCCAATGGGTGAGCCAACAACTCAGTAACCTTAAATTTGGTTTTAAGGTCACTCAAGTGGATTACAACGCCGGTGAAGGGATTTATCGCGTCACAGGTTTTGATAAACACAGTGGTAAAACCCATACCTATCAATGCCGAAAGCTAGTACTAGGCACAGGAACAGAGCCTTATCTGCCAAAGGATTGCCCCATTCAAGATGCGCGGGTCATGCATACCGCCAGCTATATGCAGCAAAAAACCTACCTGCAGAGTCAGAGAGCCATCACTGTGATTGGCAGTGGCCAAAGTGCGGCTGAAGTGTTTTACGATCTACTACAAGACATTGATACCTATGGCTATCAACTGAATTGGATGACGCGATCAGCACGTTTCTATCCATTGGAATATACCAAGCTAACGTTGGAGATGACCTCGCCAGATTATGTCGATTACTTCCACGAACTAACACCGGAAAAACGCTGTGCTTTGATAGCTAGTCAAAAATCGCTCTACAAGGGCATTAATGCCGAGCTTATCAACGACATCTATGACTTGTTATATCAAAAGCGCTTGATTGCGGATTTCCAATGCCAATTGATGACCAATGTGGCGTTAACCCGTATTCAAACTGATCCAGATGCACTCAAGTTACATTTCCAGCATCAAGAGCAAAATACCCCTTTGAGCCAAACCACGGGTGCAGTGGTGTTAGGCACTGGCTATCACTACCGTTTACCTGAATTTATCAAAGAGATAAAGCAACAGATCGAGTTCGATGATGCGGGACAACTCAGCGTGCAACGCGACTACAGCATAGATATTCGCGGGGATATTTTTGTCCAAAATGTCGGTTTACATACCCATGGAATAAGTTCCCCGGATCTGGGTATGGGCTGTTATCGCAACGGTATTATCTTAAAGGCCGTGCTTGGTTATGCGCCCTACCATATTGAAGAACATATCGCCTTTCAAACCTTCGATCCGGCCAAACTTGCCAAGCATCAGCCCTGCGGCAGCAATGCAATTAACACACTGAATCTTAACCCTAAACATTTCCCTAAGACGTCGCCGCACAACAATACCGCTGATGCATCGCCGCATATCTATCCAACCCAAACGCCGACTTCGAGTATGAGCGCAGGCGCGGGAACCAAGATGTCGGTCTTGATGGCGCCAAACAAGGAGGCGCAATAATGGCGAGTCATTTCAGTGACCATTGTTTAACGCAGCTATGTTTAACGCAGCTATCAGCGATGACAAGTATCAATGGTTTCCAGTTCAGAGCGTTAGATCTTAAGCAAGACACACCAACACTCCAGTCTTGGTTTAACCAAGAGTACGCGCAGTTTTGGGGCATGCAAGGCTTGAGTCTCACCGCCATAGAGAACCTTATGGCAACCACGCAGCACAAGTTTGCCTTGATAGGTGAGTGGCAGGGCAAAGCGCTCTTTATGGCGGAGCTCTACGATCCCGCCCACGATGAAATCGGTCACCACTATCCTGTTGCGAAGGGGGATTGCGGTATGCACCTGATTATCGCGCCGCCCGATGGCTGCCCAATCAGCGGCTTATCTTTCAAAGTGATGGATGCGATAGCGCAGCTTGTGCTTGAAAAATTGGCCTTTAGCCGCCTTGTGGTTGAACCCGATCAACTCAATGGCAAAATTCATCGCTTAAATAGCCGAGTGGGCATTCGCTATGAAAAAGCGATTCAATTAAGTACTAAAGCAGCTTACCTCGGATTTTGCACTGCGGCCGAACGCCAGCTGGCATCAAACACGCCCTCTTCGACGGGCTTAGTCAAGACAAGCTCAGCGCTGCCAAGCTCGCTCGCGGCGCCCGTAACCTCTCCCATGACATTATCGACTCTTTAGGTGAACTAGATGAACTTACCCACAAAAGCCTTACTAATGGATCCATTGACAACGCAGGATCATCCAACTCACGCAGCGGCTCAACTCGAGCCAACGCTGTCGTCAACCTCGACTTCTATGCCAGAGCATTTGACTCCCGCCTATTGGCAAGCGGCTAATCGGCATTTAGTGAAGAAAATTCTCTGCGAATTCACCCACGAGAAGCTCATTACGCCGACCCTATACGGGCAAAAAGCGGGGCTTAACCACTATGAACTCAGGCTCAAAGACAGCACTTATTATTTTAGTGCACGACATTATCAGCTAGATCATCTTGCGATTGATGCTGACTCCATCCGCGTTTCAGTCGCAGGTCAAGAGCAAGCCCTCGATGCGATGTCGCTGATCATTTCCCTTAAAAGTGACTTAGGGATCAGTGAAACCTTACTGCCCACGTATTTAGAGGAAATCACTAGCACCCTCTACAGCAAGGCGTACAAGTTAGCGCATCAGGCGATCCCCGCCGCCACGCTGGCGCGAGCCGATTATCAGAGCATAGAAGCGGGTATGACTGAAGGCCATCCGGTGTTTATTGCCAATAACGGTCGGATTGGTTTTGATATGCAGGATTATCGTCAATTTGCCCCAGAAAGTGCGATGCCGATGCAGTTAGTCTGGCTAGGCGTGCGCAAGAGTAAGACCACATTTGCCGCCCTCGAAAACTTGAGTCACGACTCATTACTTAAGGAGGAGCTTGGCCAGCAGTTCACTGACTTCCAACAACGTCTTAAAACCCAGCAGCATGATCCGCAGGACTTCTACTTTATGCCTGTGCATCCTTGGCAATGGCGTGAAAAAATCGCCCGCGTCTTTGCCGGCGACATCGCCCGCGGCGATCTGGTTTACCTTGGCGAAGGCAGTGAACAGTACCAAGTACAGCAATCGATACGCACTTTCTTCAATCTTTCATCGCCACAAAAGTGCTATGTCAAAACCGCGCTTTCCATCTTAAACATGGGCTTTATGCGTGGTCTATCGCCTCTTTACATGAGCTGCACACCGCAAATTAATGCGTGGGTTGCAAACTTGGTTGAAAACGATCCTTACTTTGCCCAACAAGGCTTTGTGATCCTTAAGGAAATTGCCGCCATAGGTTACCACCACCATTATTACGAGCAGGCGCTTACCCAAGATAGCGCGTACAAAAAAATGCTCTCTGCCCTGTGGCGCGAAAGCCCACTGCCGCACATTGCGCCTAAGCAAAATCTGATGACCATGGCTGCGCTACTGCATACGGATCATGAAGATAAAGCGCTGATTTCGGCCTTGATAACGGCCTCTGGCTTGCCAGCAAAAGACTGGTTGAGCCGTTACCTCAACTTGTATCTGTCGCCCTTATTGCACGCGTTTTTTGCCTACGATCTGGTCTTTATGCCCCACGGTGAAAACCTGATCTTAGTGCTGGATGAATATGTGCCAGTCAAGATTTTAATGAAAGACATAGGCGAAGAAGTCGCGGTACTGAATGGCACCTCGCCGCTGCCTGATGATGTAAAACGCCTTGTGGTAAGCCTTGAAGAAGAGATGAAGCTTAACTACATCTTACTGGATATTTTTGACTGTATTTTCCGCTATTTAGCACCGCTGCTCGATGAGCAAACCAGTGTCAGTGAAAGCCAATTCTGGGAGTTAGTGGCGGACAATGTACGTGATTACCAAACCCAGCATCCACATTTGGCCAACAAATTTGCCCAATACGATCTGTTTAAGGACAGCTTTGTACGCACGTGCCTCAATCGTATCCAATTGAATAATAACCAACAAATGATAGACCTCGCCGACAGGGAGAAAAACCTGCGTTTCGCCGGCGGTATCGACAATCCCTTGGCGGCCTTTAGGCAAAGCCATGCCTTTAAGCGTCCCAAACTTGGCAGCGCTGAGCCGAAAACACGTTAACACGCAGCTCAGACCTGAAACTTTACGAAATGTTTGTGTGGGCTACTAATTGGCCCACTTTATTTAACCCCAACCTAAATGGAATTAAAGATCACCATTATGAAGACTTTCCCTCTCTCCAGCATCGCACTCGTCTGCAGACAAGCCATCGTTAACCCAAAGCTATTGCTGTGCTCAGCCATGTTAGCCACGGTTCCCCATGCCACAGCTGACACTGTCGATGCGGATAGTAAAACTAAAAAGCACCAGAAAGAAATTGAAGTCATCAATGTCATTGGCGCTAAGGATTTACACGACAACCGTTATAAAACCCAAGCAATGAACACGGCAACTGGGCTCGATTTATCCTATCTAGAAACGCCGCAGTCGGTCACGTCTATCACCCGCCAAATGATGAATGATCAACAGCTTAATAGCGTGATTGATGCCATGACCAGCGTTGCGGGGATCAATGCCCGCCCAATGGATAACGACAGATACAGTATTAGTGCCCGCGGCATTGCCGTAACCAGCATTTTGTACGATGGCGTACCCACCACCTACGACACCCGCTTCAACTATGGGGATAATCTGATCGACACCGCCATCTACGAGCGAGTAGAAGTGGTACGCGGCGCGACTGGCCTCATGACGGGAGCTGGTAACCCCTCGGCGGCCATTAACCTTATCCGTAAACGCCCGACTCAAGAGTTTATGGGCAACACCTCGTTAAGTGTGGGCTCATGGAATAATGTGCGTGGTATGGTCGATGTTTCCAGCGGCTTAAATGATTCAGGTTCTGTGCGCGGTCGCGTGGTGGCCGCCTATCAGGATAGAGATTCGTTTCAAGACAGGTACGAGCAGCAGCGCACCACCTTATACGGCATAGTCGAAACCGATATTGGCGATAGCACCTTGTTCACCCTAGGGGTTGATTACCAAGATGCCACTCCGAGCGGCACTATGTCGGGCGGCTTACCACTATTTTACAGTGATGGCAGCCGCACTAACTATGATCGCGCCACTTCAACGGCGCCCGATTGGGGCTCGGCGCATACCCAAGGCCTCAATACCTTTGCCAGTCTAGAACACAGATTTGATAATGGCTGGAACCTAAAAGGGACTTACACTTATGGAGACAACTCGTTGGAGTTCGATGTGCTATGGGCCACGGGCTATCCCGATCCTGTAACCAATATCGGCGCAACTGCAGGCTCTATCGCCTATGTCGACGGCAGTCGCACCCAACACAATGTGGATTTGCGCGCCGAAGGACAATTCCAGCTCTTTGGTCAGGAACATCAATTGATGTTTGGCTGGAATGGCCAACGCCAAGAGTTCGCCAATCCCTACTATAATCCCACAGTAAAGGCGCCACCACTGGGAGATTTTCGCGATCCGAACTTCCAGTACCCTAAACCTCAATGGCAAGATACCTCAGACATTGGCTCATCTGGCGAAACCAAGCAGAGTGCCGCCTATGTGACGACGCAGCTCAATCTCAGCGACGCTTTAGCAGTCCTCGTCGGATTACGCCTCAATGAGTGGGAAACCGACCAAGATAACTTTAAAAGCCTATACAATTTCAACATCAGCAACGAACTCACTACTTACTTCGGCCTCACATACGCTCTGACCGAGCAATATTCGCTTTATGCCAGCTATACCGACATTTTTGCGCCGCAAACTAAACAAAGAATCGATAAAAGCTATCTAGATCCGGTCAAAGGGAAAAACTACGAAGGTGGGATTAAGGCGAGCCTGTTCGATGAGGCTTTAGATATGTCGCTATCGGTGTTTGAGATCAGGCAAGACAATCTTGGAATCAGCACTGGCGATGTGATCCCTGGTACCACAACACAAGTGTATGAAGGCGTAAACGGTACAAAAACACAGGGATTCGAATTTGAGTCAACGGGTAAAATCACTGATGACTGGAATGTTTACTTAGGCTACACCCAGTTCACCACCGAAGATCCTAAGGGCAAACGCATCAATACCACATCACCACGTCAGCAGTTAAAACTCTTCACCACTTATACCTTTGGTGGTGATTGGCATAAATTGCAAATTGGTGCAGGGGTTAACTGGCAGAGCCGCGTCTACCAAGAGGCTGATAAACCTGTAGGCAATGGTATAGACAAGATTAGAGTCGAAGTCGAGCAAGGCTCCTATGCACTGGCAAGTTTGATGGCAAGTTACGCCTTCACCGAGCAACTTAAGCTCAGCGCCAACCTGAACAACGCCTTAGATAAAACCTACTACAGCCAAGTCGGTCAATACAGCCAGTTCCAATACGGTACGCCGCGCAGTGCCAGCTTAACCTTGGACTATCGCTTCTAAGTCAGACTTTTATTGAGATAGTTCGAAAAACCTTGTGAGCCCAAATCTTGGGCTCACAAGGTCCTCAACTATTGGACTTATCAATAATAGCGGGGCTTATCAATCACAGCCATTAAGGAGTCATTATGGCAAGCCAACGGGGAGACACCAGGCTGCAACTATTACGTGAGACCTCGCCAAGCCAAGACGGTTTGAATCACACCATTTTGACACTCAATCAGCTGTTACATGAGCGGGCGCCCTTCTATGGCGAGCACTTTAGCGCAACGACCTCACCCACAGGACTCAGTTTCGATGAATGGAGCTGCGCCGATACCTATCAAACACTGCTAGCGCGTTTTGCTATAGCGCACCCTAGCGCCGAAAATCAGACTGAAACTAAAACCGAAAACGAAACCGAGACGGATAAAACAGCTGCAACCAGCCGAACGCCTGCTTTCGCCAGTAAAAGCGCTGTGCCCAGTAGAAAAGACACTCGCAAAGCACTGCATTCACTTTGGAGCCAATGGTATTTCGGCCTCTTAGTTCCGCCTATGATGGAGTGGATTTTCAACGCCCCAAAAACCGATGTAGAGACTCTTCACTGGCAGCCACAATCCGTGTTTATGCAGGTACACCCCAGTGGCCGAGTGGCCAAATTTGAATTTAACATCGCAAAACATCAGCCAATTACCGCTTTGACCTTTAAAAAACATCACGGCATCGAGCCACTTTCCCAAACCAACACTAAGCCAAGTATCAAGATAGACACTGAGGTACACTCGCCATTAAACCCATATAAGCCGCCAGTTGATAAAGAACTTGTCCTACAAGGTTTTATCTTAAACTTACTGCAGCCGAGTGTTGAGCGCCTGCTCACTTTAAGCCCTGTACCCGCCAAGTTATATTGGAGCCACTTAGGCTATCTGATCCACTGGTATCTTGGGGAACTGGGACTTACCGAGCAGTACAGCCAGCAATTGAAACAAGCCCTGTTTCGCCGCACGACCTTTTTAGATGGCAGCACAAATCCGCTGTATAACAGCATTAACTTACTCATCGAACCAGAGCAAGATAGCGCAACACCGAACACAGTTGCGAGAATAGTAACGAGTACAGCATCGCGCTCAAAACCGAGCCCCAAAATCCACTGCATTCGCCGTACTTGCTGCTTAAGGTATCAACTCGCCAACACAGGCCAATGCCACGATTGCCCGCTGTTAAGTCGTGCAAAGGTTAACGTCAACGCCACCAAGCAAACGTGAAGCTAGCTTATAAGATTAAATCGGTTTAATGGGCAAGATCGCAATCCTAGGCCCATGATGCTTTTGCCCTTATGTTGCACATGCTACACTCAAGCCCATGTCTCTTTAACACGATTAATTATGAAACAACTGCTTGATTTCCTGCCCCTCGTCATCTTTTTTGCTGTCTATAAATTTTTCGATATTTATATCGCCAGCGGCGCATTGATCGCAGCCACCGCGCTTCAATTGATCGTGACCTATGCGCTATATAAGAAACTTGAAAAGATGCACTTAATCACCTTTGCTATGGTGACAGTGTTTGGCACACTCACTTTAGTGTTCCACGATGATTCTTTTATCAAGTGGAAAGTGACCATCATCTACAGCTTGTTTGCCATCGCCTTAGGTGTCAGCCAATTGCTCAATAAATCGATATTAAAGTCGATGTTAGGCAAAGAAATGCAAGTAGAAGACAAGATTTGGGCCCGCGTAACTTGGTATTGGGTCGTCTTCTTCGCCAGCTGCGGCCTAGTCAATATCTATGTCGCCTTTAGTTTGCCATTAGAAACTTGGGTCAATTTTAAAGTGTTTGGCTTAACCGCTTTAACCTTAATTAATACTGTCCTGACCGTATTTTATCTTTATAAACACCTTCCCGAAGATCAACGCAAGGAACTCAAATAATGTGGTATATGATTTCAGCTCAAGATTTTGAGAACAGTTTAGAAAAACGTTTAGCCGCTCGCCCTGCCCATTTAGCTCGCCTGCAAGCCCTCGCCGATGAAGGTCGTTTACTGATCGCTGGCCCACATCCAGCCATTGACAGCGAAAACCCAGGTGATGCTGGCTTTAGTGGTTCACTGGTTGTCGCCGATTTTGAATCCTTAGTGGCAGCAAAACACTGGGCCGATGCCGATCCTTATATCGAAGCGGGCGTGTATAAAAGCGTGGTCGTTAAACCTTTCAAACGAGTCCTGCCCTAATGAAAATAGTGTCCTTTAACATCAATGGTCTGCGCGCGCGCTTGCATCAATTACAAGCCTTAATCGACAGCCACCAGCCCGACATTATCGGCCTGCAAGAAACCAAAGTGCACGACGAAGCGTTTCCATTAGCCGACGTCGAAGCCATGGGATATCAAGTGCATTACCACGGCGGCAAGGCCCACTATGGCGTTGCCATGTTGTCTAAAGTCGCGCCAGAAAAGCTGCAAAAAGGTTTTCCAACCGATGACGAAGATGCCCAGCGCCGGATGATTATCGGCACATTTACCCAAGCGAATGGTCGTCCGTTAACCGTATTCAACGGCTATTTCCCCCAGGGCGAAAGCATAGATCACCCAACAAAATATCCTGCTAAACGTAAGTTTTATCAGGATTTAATGCACTACTTGCAGACAAACCACAGCAACGATGAAGATATCGCCATCATAGGTGACATCAATATTTCACCGACCGATTTAGACATAGGCATAGGTGAAGTCAATCGTAAGCGTTGGCTGAAAACCGGTAAATGTAGCTTCCAACCGGAAGAACGTGAGTGGTTAAAAACCTTGCAAGACTGGGGTTTAGTCGACACTTTCCGTCAATTACACCCAGAACGCATCGAACGTTATTCTTGGTTCGATTACCGCAGCAAAGGGTTCGATGACAACCGCGGCCTACGTATTGATGTGATTTTAGCAACACCTTCACTGGCTGCACGTTTAGTCGAATCCGATGTCGATTACGATCTGCGCGGCATAGATAAACCCTCAGATCACGCGCCCATTTGGAGCACGTTCAAAGAGGCCTAATCCGCTGAAGTTCGACCATCTTAGTAGATATAAAACATCGGCTTAGGCCGATGTTTTTGTTTGAGAGTGACTTAAACAGAATGAGATTGGCACAAGTAAGTTAAAAATGAATAGCATACATCGCAGAAAAGTTGTGAGCTTAGCTTCAGCCACAGATTACTCGTGAGCCATGGCATTCACTCTACGATACACAGCGAGTGCCCCATCTGATGTGAAAGGATTCACAAATGCCGCGATGGCATGAACGCCAAAGAGCGGCCATGGGGCGGACGGTCGTCTCGCAAATCACCAAGGCTCACCTGTTTAGCATCGGCGAAGCCTGTTTATTTTACAGAAATACATAGCAAGCTTTTGGACAGAAATGCGTTGGAAAGTAGTGTTTGGGGAGCAGTAATTTCAGTTGTTAGAAGTTTAGCGTTTACGGGTATCCACTCGCACAGGCTTGCCATGGCATTCGCTCGTCGACTCGCAGCAAGTCCATCCTTGGATGCTCGATCGCCCCGTCCATGGGGCGGACGGTCGTCTCGCCAATCACCATGGCACACCTTTCGAGCATTCGCGTAATCTGTAGATTTACAAGATATACGCAGCATACTTTTGGACAAAAGCGTGTCAGGACGTCGACTGTATCGGGTGAGTTTCGGATAAAAATTTCTATCGGGTAACGCCAAGCTAAGCGGCGTACGTTAGCACGTCCTGGCTTGAGAGCCTTGTTAACTGAATTTTTCTTCACAGTTGGCAAGAAATAATAAATTTGTTGCTGTTAAATGTAAGGTGTAGCTAGCAAGGTGCTCTGGCACTGTTGATATCTCAGCTCCTTGACCATGCCCTCCTTCCTTGTTTCTAACAGTAGGTATGCCACTCTCCAGTAATATTCTGACTGAAGAAAACTGATTTTGTAGGTACTCAGGAACTAGATTGTTGGCTAAACAGCTATTTATTAGCTTTTTCGCTGTATCATTCTGACCATATGACCATGAATGTTTTTCATGAATCGCTTTCATTAAGCTTTCAAATGACTTCAAACAGTCATTAAGGCACTCTTTGTAGCGCTTATGCCTGTAATGCTCGTGAGCAGAAAGAAACTCATCATTTGCGCCTTGATATTCTTTAGCTGAACCAAGGAGATGAAGAACAGGTTTAACAGATTCTGAATGCAAATATTGAGAATCTACGCGTATCAGCTCTCCTGACTCAAATTGATACCCGACGCCACACTCCTTAAATCTAGAATTTAATTCATTAATAGCATCTTCAGGTTCTTGGCTAGAAGTGGTGTATTGCTTGTAGTTGTAATAGTTCTCATCTACGTAGTTATTAATAATTCTGAAGGTGATTTCGATAATATCTAAGCATCTTTCGTAATCATCACAGTTTAGAAAACAATCAAAAATTGCATTATCATCACTTCTGGCGTGCTGCTTTAAGGTAAACACCCCGTACTCTTTACAGAGCGCTTTGTGTATAAACTCATAAGCACCACGAGCACGATCCTCGTACTTATCTTGACCAATAGTATCGCGAATAATGTGGATTATTTGAACACGTAAAGATTGCGGTATGTCTTCGTATACGTAGACATCCTCTACTTCCCCTCTTATCTTTTTCTGTCGTTTTGAAAACAACTCAAAAATTGCCATGTTATTTCCTCATTAGACCAGTAAAAACGCGCACTGTTAACTATTTGTATGCAAAGAATTTATCAGGTTTTTATCCAATACACCATCTGGATAAAACGCGCGTGCGCGTTTCCCAAACCTATTATCTAATTTGGCAAATGTATATGCCGTTTATTTTAATAGATTTTATTAATTTTAGGCTGGATGAACGCGTAAACAAATGAGTTCAAAATCGCTCAAAATACTTATGATTTAAATACGACTGTATACTTGTACAGTTTTGACAAATCGCAGGTGACTTGCGTCAAGCGAGAAATATAGATGAGAATTTTTAGAGCACAAAGTCTGTTTGTTGCGACGCCACTGACAACTTGCTAACTCACTTCGGGGCAATAGCTTTTTAGCTGAACGAACAGCAGAAGTGTTAGTTAAGATTGGCATTGTTGCAACAGTGACCGTTGGCGGCATGGATGCAGCCGTCGAGCCCTCAGGGACGAGTTTATGGCGAGTCACTGGGGAAACAATGACAATTCATGCTGCACAACTGACGATACAATTATCTTGCTTTGGGGCAATATCTTTTTAGCTAAACGAACAGCGAAAGGGTTAGTTAAGATTGGCATTGTTGCACCAGTGCCCCTCTAAAATAGGGACATTTAAGTAATAAAAGGAGGTAGTGATATTGAGGAAATAGTGACAATTAATGCTAAGCAACTCAGTTATCTGCTTTGAGGTATTTAGAGAATGAAATGGCGGAAATCTACGATTTCCGCCATTGTCGGATGATACGTTACGACTTAACATGAGACTCAGTATCGGGCGTTATTACTCAACAACCCATGCCGACGACTCACATTAAAGGTGACACATTAGCTCGTGCGGTACTGCTTTAAAATGCCATCTAACTCGACCGAGGCATGGTGCAGATCATTGGCTAAGGTCACACTGCGCTGGGCCGTTTGTTTGATGGTTTCCGACTGATGGCGGATTTCATTCAATTGTCCGGCAATGTCGCGCGCGGCGACACTCTGCTCTTCCGCCGAGGCGGCAATTTGGCTGCTCATATCAAATACCGCATTCACCGATTGCGCCATACCTTGAACATCGTCACCGACGGCGATAATCGCGCTGCGGCCTTCATCTGCCTGATCGACTATCTCCATGGTAATGCTAGATAAACGACTCGTGCCAGACTGTAAGCCTTCAATCATGGCCTGAATTTCTACCGTGGCCTGTTGAGTTCGACCCGCTAAGGTGCGAACTTCATCGGCCACCACAGCAAAGCCACGCCCCTGCTCACCGGCACGCGCCGCTTCAATGGCCGCATTTAGGGCTAACAAGTTGGTTTGCTGCGAAATACTGTTAATTGTCGTAACCACGGCATCGATACTCGCCGCATCCTTAGACAGTTGTTCAACCGATGAAAACGCTGCGCCAATCTTAGTTGAAAGTAAGCCAATACTTTCAACTGTCTGGCTAATTCGCCCTTGGCTAGCCGACATTTGGGTTGAGTTTTCTTTAGTCTGCAGCGAAGTGTTGCTCGCGTTGATAGAAACTTCTTCAATTGCTGAAGTCATTTGCGCCATCGCCACGGCAACGGAATCGAGGAATTGATGTTGGAACCCAATCAGCTCATCACTGGTGGCCGCCTGTTGATTAAATTCATCGGATGCTAATGACAAGGTTTGTGCATTTTTGCCAATCGCCGACACCATTTCACTCATATTATCGGCGCAGCGGTCGATTTCGCGGGCAATCAAACTGAAATCGTCAGTGCCAAAGAAGTTTAATCTAAAGCTCAAATCACCATCAGCTAAGCGTTTGATGGCTAAGTACATGTCCCACAAGCCACCGCCGAGCGAGGTCGAAATCCAGTAACTCAGTTGGAATAAGGGCAACAAGCCCACTAACGCTAACCAAAACATAAAGTTAGCATCGCTACGCGCATCGACTTCCCACTCATGGACATTCTGCGTCAGTTGTAAGGCTTGCATGCCTGACACGCTGGCGCTGGCCGTCACTTTATCCCCTTGACGCTGTGCTTCACTTTGCTTTGAGGTCACTGTTAAACCGTATTGACTGGCAAATTGTGACAGAGCATCAGCCTCTAGCTTTTGCGCCGTGGCAACTTGCGCTAAGGTATCGACACTCGCTTGAACGCGGGCAATAGACGCTTGCTCGACGTTTCGGTGCGCGTGTTGATAGTTGACGAGTGCCACGGAGGCCGTGATCAACGCCACCATAGAACAGACTACCCAAAACTTTCCGTTGAGACTGAACTTGATCAATATGGCATCAATGGTGCGAAACTGGATTTGTTTCATCTTGATAATTCCTAAGAACAAAATGCTATTTGGCACTAAATCAGCAGTATAGCTCAGATCGCTAAGACAGCTATGTCAGTCATAAGATCTGAGCAGATATTATGCTAATCCGCGCTAGCCACTTGACTGCGCGTGGCGGCAGACCACTTTTGTGTCAAGGTAACCAACTGCCCCGTTAACAGGCTCATGCTAAAACCTAATAAGCCACCAATGATCAACGACGGCACGACATTGGCCACATCACCCGCCATGGCAAAGGTAGTGCAACAGCCAATAAATGCGCCGGGAATAAAGCTAAGCTTTTGATAACTTGCCTGTAAACACATGGCCGAAGTGGCTATGCCGGTAAAAATATACCCAAATACGGGCGAAATAAAAAAGCTGCTACCCGAGATAATGAGCCAAGCCCAAAACACACCGGACAGATTCGTGCACCACGCCATCATCACGCCTTGAAAACCAGCCTTAGGTTGAGCGAAAAAAGTGCTGCAACCTAAAAAGCCAATCCAAGTGACCAGATGAAAGGCATCTGCGACGCCACACCAAATAGCCGCCAATAGGCCGGCAGAAATAGCGACTTGCCAACGATTTTCCATGGATGACCCCTTTATAATTCTATTCACGGAAGTTTATCTGTTAGTTAAATTACCTCTATTCTGGTAACAAAAACCTGATCTATTGCTAATTTTCGGCATTAATGCCCGTAAAATCGCTAACAAGCAATTTTTTTGTGGTAAAAAAACGAAAAAAGCGCTTATTAGGCGCTTTTTTGTTCAAACGGCGTTCAGTTAACCCTCTTGCCGTCACTTACACTCGCAATAGTTTGTTCACGGGAAGGTCGCGGATCCTCTGCCCCGTCGCCGCAAAAATTGCATTGGTTAAACTTGGGGCAACGGGCGGCACACCCGGCTCACCTACGCCTGCAGGCGCAGCATCGGACTCGATAATGACTACCCCAATATCGGGGGTTTGGGGGATCCGCAGCAAAGGATAATCGTGGAAATTCGATTGCTGTACTTTGCCCTCTTTGTAAGTAATTTCCCCCATCAAGGCTAAACTCAGGCCAAACACAATCGCGCCTTCAGTCTGGGCTTTTACCCTATCTGGGTTAACGATCGTGCCCGCATCGATAGCAGCGATGGCATTCAGCACTTTAAGCTGTTTATCCTCGCTCACCTCCACCAGCATGGCCACGGCGACATAACTGACAAAACTACGATGCACGGCAAAACCCCAGCCCTGATTTTTACCTGCCTTGGGCGCCATAGCTTGGGCTTTTTCGACCGCGTCAATTACCCCAAAATAGCGGCTCACGTCCACGGGATGACGATCAAGATCTTCGCCATAGTTGCCATATTTAAACTGTTGGTCGGTAAAGGTCTCACGCCTTGCTTCACCTAACAGGCTACGCCACATTGCAGGGCAAGAAACCTGAGAACGATGAGCCATTTCATCGACAAAACTGCCGACACTAAAACCGTGCTGAATGTTACACACAGAGCGCATCCAACCAATACGGCTATGCGCCTGCGCTTTTACCGCTTCGTATCTTAAATTCGGCAAAGCAAAGGGCACATCCACAAAGCCTAAATCCAACTCACCGCCAGAGGGATATTCCACCCCTTCGGCAAAGGTTGAACTGATTGATGGGAATCCCGTACGGGCTAAAAGCGCGGTCGGTTTGTTATTGGCATCGAACAGCGCCTGATAGGACTGGGCGCTGATAGCGTGGTAGTAACCGTTTTGGATCTCATCCTCGCGGCTCCAACTCACTTTAATTGGACGCTTGAATTGCTTCGATAACAGCGCGGCTTCAACGCTAAAATCTGGTTTAGATTTACGCCCAAAACCGCCACCCAATAGGGTAACATTCACTTTAATCGCATCTTCTTCCATACCCAACGCAGCGGCCACATTTTGCTGGGTACTTTGCGGCGTTTGGGTCGACGCCCAGATTTCACAGCCCTTTTCAGTCACATGGGCGGTGGCAACGGGCGGCTCGATAGAAGAATGAATTAAATAAGGCACGGTATAAACCGCCTTTAACGTATTCGCCTCGGGCCAGTTTTTGATTTCATCACCAGCTTGGCGCACAACGTTACCGCTTTGCTGTACCCGCTCGACAAGCTCCTTTAAATAAAGACTTGAATCATGCTGACTGTTGTCGGGCTGAGTCCAAGTGGCTTTTAAGGCTTTGCGGCCTTCGAGGGCACTCCAAGTGTTTGTGGCGATAACAGCAACGCCGCCCAAAGCCTGAAACGCGGGTGCGCCCTTAGCGGCGGGCAAACGATACACATCTAATACACCGGCCACTTTGCGCGCCGCAGTATCGTCCAAGCTTGCCACATCGCTGCCAAGCACGGGCGGGCGCATGATGCTGGCGTAGAGCATACCGTCGAGTTTGATATCGTAACCATAAATCGCGCTGCCGCTTAACATGGCATCCATATCAACGATTTGGCGTGATGCGCCAATCTGCTTGAAATCTTTAACCTCTTTAAAGGTTAACGACTCAACGGCGGGTACGGGCTGCTTTGATGCGGCTAACGCTAACTCGCCGAACTTGGCCGAGCGGCCAGATTTAGCATGCAACACTTTATGGTCGGCGGTATGCACCTCGCTCACGGGGACTTTCCAGCGCGCAGCGGCGGCTTGCTCTAGCATGGTTCTTGCCATCGCCCCCATCTGACGCATGCGGTCGTAATTTTCGCGAATACTGCGGCTACCGTCAGTGTTTTGGCTGGCATAACGTTTATCGGCTAAGCCTTGAATGGGGACGATTTTATCCCAATCCGCTTCTAACTCTTCGGCTAAGACTTGCAGAATACCGGTTCTGATCCCTTGTCCCATCTCGGAGCGATGGCAAGTGAGGTACACTTTATCGTCTTCACCAATGGCAATAAACAGATTCAGCCGCGCTTCTTTATCCTGCGCCAGCGCCATGGGGCTCCAAGTTAATCCACTCGCCCCTAATGCTAATCCGCCACCCACTGCGCCAAACAGTTTTAACACGTCGCGGCGGCTGATATTTTCTACGGCAGTAAAAGTACTCATATTAGCCCTCCTGTTTGGCATAGTTTTGCAGTGCCGCTTTAATCCGCGGGTATGTTCCGCAGCGGCAGATATTACCCGACATGGCCGAGTTAATTTGTTCTTCAGAAGGTTTCGGATGCTGCGCCACTAACGCCGCAGCCGACATCAATTGGCCCGCCTGACAATAGCCGCACTGGGGCACGTTATGTTCGGCCCAAGCATTTTTAAGCTTTTGATTATCCAGCCCTTCAATTGTTGTAAGTCGTTTTCCCTGTGCCTGCCCCAAACTGGTTAAACAGGCGCGTACGGGTTGGCCGTCTAAATGCACTGTGCAAGCACCGCATAGCCCTGCACCGCAGCCATATTTAGTGCCCGTGAGCCCTAAAATATCCCGTAGTGCCCACAGGATTGGCATTTTAGGATCGGCATCTAAGGTAAATGATTTACCGTTGATGGTCAGTGTCTGAGCGGAAAGTGTCTGGGTGGAAGCGGCGGTATTCGCTTCCTTGACGACTGCTTTGGTTGATAAAACTTCTGCCATAACTCACTCCTTAAGTGCCAACCACGACGCAAGATCGGCTTGGGTATCAATATCAATTGCGGCGCGGGGTAGTGTTATAGCGACTAACGCTCCCTGCTGTGCTTGTTGTTTTAAAATAGATTTCGCCCCGCGATCACCACTCAAGTGAGTGAACAAAGGCAATGTAGAGGCATTAAAAATAGCAGGTACACCTAAATCATCCAAATAATGGGCGGCAACGTCTTTACCCGTTTCATGCCATGCCAAAATCAGTTGGCGATAATCATCGGCGCTCAGAGCCACTTGGTCAGCGAGCGTTAGCAGCATGGCATCAAAGCCTTGCTCCTTGGCATAACTTGCCGCCAAACTCACAGAGGAGGCCAAACCCGTGTGCCAATGCGGATTAATCAAAATATCAAAGGGTTGGCGGGAGTTAAGTTCGGCTAATAATGGTTGCAGTATGTGCTGGTGAGCACCGAGTATGACTAACAAAGGCGCATATTGGGGCGAATGTGTGTCTTGGCGCTCCAAATCTAAATCTTGGCAATGAAGCTGTTGTAAAAGCTCAACATGGGTGCAAATAATGGCTTGTTCGCGAGTTTCTGTAGCGCTAAGTGATGGTATAAGCTGCGCTAACTTAACCCCCTCAAAGCGCTTACTTTCACCCGCCGCAAGTACCACGATCAACAGCCGCTTGGATGAACGTGGCGTTTGCTCTGCCAACGTTAGCGCTGCAGACTTTGGCACTGGCGGCAATGTCATCAACGCATTATCTCATCGAGATGTTTTAAGGTCGCACCATGGAGTACGCCGTGGCATTGGGCCAAAATACTTAACGCCACTGCGCTCGGTAACTCGCCGCCAAGGGCAAGCCCTGCGGGGGCAGAAAACACCCCAGAAAAAGATTCAGTACTCAGCCCTGCCATCCCCAGCACTTTATCCCGTCGATGGGCTGGGCCAAGCAAGGCGACATAGGCGAGTGGGTGGGCTTGAATGGCCTTCAATGCCGCAGCATCTAAGCCCAAGTTATGATTCATCACCACAGCACAATCCAATTGAGCGATATGATTCGAGGTTAATTCCCCAGCGGCAAGTTTCACTACATGGGCATGGGGGAAATCCGCCGCTCTGGCATAGGCGGTACGACCATCAAAAACTGTCACTTGCCAGCCTAAGGTATCGGCCATGGCGGCAATAGGCTTAGCGTCGATGCCTCCGCCAAAAATCCCAAGATGGAATCTCGGTCTCAGCGGAATAATCAGCGATTCTCCCGCCTCTTGGGTGAAGACGCCTGTGCGGACAAAATCGCTGGCGGGGAACGGTGTCAACGCTTCGGGGTAGAAAGCGGCTTGATATTGGCGCGCATCCGTCCCCGCTTTGACTAATGGCAGTTGATAAAAACCCGACCGACCGTGGCGAAATGCCTGTACTAGCTCAACCAAACCAAGATCATGATTCTCTTTTAAAAGTGGGATCAACATGATATCTACTATGCCGCCACAGCCTAGTCGATAGCTGGCATCGGACTCATCGCTCGCGTCATAGGTCACGCACGTGACTTGCTTTGTCTGCATGGCCTTTTGGGCATGACGGCGGAGATCGGCTTCTAAACAGCCGCCACTTAACATACCCACGCCTTGACCGAACTCATGGAACAACATCATGGCGCCAGGTTTGCGATAGGCCGAGCCTTGAATTTGGGTGATCACCGCAAGCACCCAAGCGTCATCCGCCAGCGGTAACCAATGCTCTAGTAAATCTTCGATTTGGTGATCCATCCGCAAGGACTCCATTGGGTTAGGGATATTTGAAAAGACTTAATGCACTTTTTACTGTCGACACTATCGAAACAAATAACCGTCGAAACTACAAACTGTCAAAACTAAAAAATCGCTGGTTAAGATCGCTGATGAATATCACAGCTATCGACGTCTATTTTGTTATCAAGGTTTGATGCGAGTTTCAGTTGTCGATAAAAAAGCATCGCCAAACGCTCGGCATTAAACACTTGGGCAACCAAGTTAGCAAAGGCGTGTACGTATTGAAAGGAGTAATAGATGTCAAAAAGTGTCGAAGCAGAAAATATGTTCAGGAGAGGATTCGAAGAGGAAGGATTGACGTCCATGTCTTGAGTGGCGTTCGTTCGTAAATCAACCACATCTCATCTAAAACTGATATTCCCCCGCCTTAGTGCGCAGTATCTGGGATTGATTATCTAGGCTAATAGAGGTCGATTCTATCTGCTCGATAATCTGTGATACTTCACGGGAATTATCGCGGATCACCATCATACTCGAAGCGATTTCTTTAGAAACCAAGGACTGTTCCTCAGTTGAAGCGGCAACCTGAGTATTGATCCCATGAATCGCTTCCGTACTGTGACGAATATCCTCAAATACAGCCACGATACGTTGCAGCTCTACCCCCGCCTTTTGCATGAGCGTCGCCGCTTGAGTCACAGATGTACCCACTTGATTTGTACGACTCTGAAGGCTTGCGACAATATCATCGATTTCCTTAGTGGAATCTTGGGTTCGCTGGGCTAATGATCGAACCTCATCGGCCACCACAGCGAAGCCTCGCCCTTGCTCACCGGCCCTTGCGGCTTCAATCGCGGCATTCAGTGCCAGCAAATTAGTCTGCTCTGCAATCGCCTTAATCACACTCAACACATTACTAACTTGGGTGCTTTCGTTCACTAAATGCGACATAGAGTCTTGAGTATTGGTAAACTCAGTTTCCAATACCGACATGGCTTTCAACGCTTCCGATACCGTCTGTTTACCCACAGTGACATGCGCTTCATTTTCAGCGGCGCGACTTTCAGCGTTCGACGTGCTCTCACTCACATGCACTAACGTCGTGGTCATTTCTTCCATCGCACTGGCGCTGGCATCCAGTTCTCTCGCCACCCGATTTGAGCTTTCACGCGAAACTTGAATAGATGCCTTGGTTTGCTTCGCTAAATCAGCGACCTCTTTTGCAATACCATCCGTTGTCGATAAGGAACTGGCAAGGGAAGAGATAAACAAGTTGATTTGATTAACGATTTCGCCAATCTCTCCCTGAGTGGTGACAGAAATCCGCCGCGCAAGGTTTTTAGAGTGCTGAATGTCGAGCAACTCACTACAGGTCTGCACTAATGGAGTCACAATCCGGCTCTTAACGATAATGAATCCACCAACGGCCGCTAAAATCACGATAAATAACACGAACTGAGACCAGTTTAATGCCGCATGTAAGGAGTCGAGACGACCATTAACTTCTCCATCGGTACGTTTATCCAACGCCGTAAAGAACTCATCAATCGGCTGCATGATCTTGGCTTTTTCTCTATGGTATTGGTCGCTATGCAATAACTCCCTCGCCATGGTTAAGTTAGGCTCGCCTTTTATCGTGTAGGTTTGGGTGTTGGGGTCCATAAAGATACCTTTGACGGCATTCATGGCTTTCACTTCGAGGGCGACTAACGCATCTGAGTTTTTTTGGGCTTGTTCGAGGTAACGAAATTCTTCATCGGAAAAACCAAGGGACTTCATTTGCGCTTTTATAGCAATTCTCGCGCCGTCTGGCTTTGGCTTATCGCCATAACTCAGCACCAAATCCCAATAAATCTGATGATATTTTTCGGGTCTGGGTTTCTCACCATTACGGATAGCCAAAATATCCATATACATTTTTTCGTATTTTTCATCGCCTGTGACGGCGTAGGTACGGGCGAGACGTGTTAAGTCATCGGAACCTTGCCTTAATTCATCGGCAAGTTGATAGGACTGATATCGGATGCTGGCGGCATCATTAAAGAGATCGATTTTAGACTTCACATTGAAGCTCAGAGCCGCAGAAATGACGGCACTCGCGACTATGGTCGAAAATACCACACTCATCATCGTTTTTGTTTTCATACTTACCCCAATAGACGGAAGAACTGCTTTAAGTCTAGAAGGAAAATCAGAAAACGTCGGTAAAAGTGGCGCAATTCGTGGAAATAATCGTTTGATTTGCGAGTGATTATCGCTCACAAATCAAACAGTTCTTAATAACGTGACACTTAGAGTAAAAGTTGATCCGCGACAAAGGGATTATGCTCGCGCTCTTCACCAAAGGTTGATATAGGACCATGCCCCGGAATAAATTCGACTTCGACGCCTAAGGGCCACAGTTTTTCGGTGATCGAGTGAATTAAATCCTGATGATTTGATTGAGGAAAATCGGTGCGGCCGATTGAACTTCTAAACAATATATCCCCCACCCACGCTAACTTAGATTGGGCAGAGAAAAGGGCAATGTGTCCCGGCGTATGCCCAGGGCAATGCAGCACAGACAAACTTTGTTCACCCACTTGCACGTTATCGCCGTCCTGCAGGTATTGATCCGGTTCAAAGGCATCGCAATGGGGAAAACCGAAGTTTTGGCTTTGCTTAGGTAAGTTTTCAATCCAGAATTTATCGGCAATATGTGGACCGATAATCGGCACATTGGCCGCTTGTGCCAAAGCTTTTGCCCCACCAACATGATCGATATGTCCATGGGTAAGGATAATTTTGTCGAGAACGAGTCCAAGTTTTGTTACTTCGTTTTGGATCCTGTCAATATTGCCACCAGGATCCACGACCGCAGCTCGCTTGGTTTTCTCACACCAGATCAGGCTGCAATTTTGCTGAAAGGGTGTCACTGGAATAATCTGATACTTCATAGCTTCAATCTCGTGTTATCCATAAGCGATAGATTACGCTAAGAAACTCATCATGGCTCAAATTTAAAATGGAAAAATTGATCTTCACCAAAAGCTAATCAAATAATCCTAGCCTGCTGCATAAACTATTTGGTCTATACCCAAGGTAGTTGAAGATACGTGTTTCAACTCGCCTAGGTTGCTGCATCTTCAGGTTATTTGGGTATACAATCTGCCAATCACAATAACATGATCCTCTGCCATTAAGGTTGTTTGATGAAACCCGATATTATTCTCGCCGGAGTGCTGGCGAAGAAACATACTTTTACCTTGCCCCTCAACTATCAAAATCCGATTGCAGAGCAAATCCAAGTGTTTGCCAGAGAACTCTGTAGCCCAGAAAACAAAGATAAAAAGCTACCTTATATCGTGTTTTTCCAAGGCGGCCCGGGATTTGCGGCCATGCGCCCCGCCAGCAACAGCGGCTGGATCCGCCGCGCATTAAAAGAATATCGGGTATTATTACTCGATCAACGCGGCACAGGCTTATCAACACCTATTAATTACCAAAGCCTGCAACACTTAGAGCCCGCAGCTCAAGCTGAGTATCTAAGCCATTTCAGGGCTGACAATATTATTCGAGATGCCGAGACGATTCGTGCCCAGCTTTGCCCCGCCGATAAATGGGCAATTCTTGGCCAAAGTTTCGGGGGGTTTTGCGTATTACATTATTTAAGCGCCGCCCCTCAAGGTGTCAGCGAAGCCTATATCACCGGTGGCATACCGTCATTAATCCGCAGCGCCGATGATGTCTATCTTGCGACTTATCAACGCGTACTGGCGAAGAATAAACAATTTTTCCAACGCTTCCACGATGCCCAACATTTAGTCACTCGCTTAGCAAAACATTTGCTTGAAAATGAAGTGTATTTAGCAACGGGAGAACGCCTCACGGTTGAAATGTTGCAGCTGCTGGGTATTAATATCGGAATGGAGCAAGGGCCTGAATCGGTTTATTATTTACTTGAGCAGGCCTTAATCAACACAGCTTCAGGGGCAGTCGTTAATCCGTTATTTTTAAATCATTTCGGTCAAATGCTCGATTACAACACTAACCCGATTTTTGCCCTGCTGCATGAGGCCATTTACTGCCAACACTCGGCTTCACAATGGGCGGCACACAGAGTAAGACAACAATTCCCCGCCTTTAATTATCAGCAAGGTAAACCATTTTTATTCACCGGCGAGATGATTTACCCTTGGATGTTTGACCAATTCAGTCATTTAGTACCGCTTAAAGCCGCGGCAGAAATCCTTGCCCATAAATCAGATTGGCCTGCACTATATAATCTTGAACAACTGGCGCAAAACCGCGTCCCCGTTGCCGCAGCCATTTACAGTGAAGATATGTTTGTCGAGATGCAATACAGCCTAGAAACCGCGCAACAGGTCGGCAGGCTAAAGTATTGGCTAACGTCAGAATATGAACACAACGGCATTCGCATGGATGGTGAGCACATACTGGATAAGCTCATCAGCTTAAACCGAGGCGATACCTTAAGATAAAGGTTAATTTTAAGGGCTAATTAAGTTAACGCTGACATTATAAACCTGCTCCTCATCTATTGAGTGATTTTGGCAAGTTTCAACGACCTATTTCCGTATGAGTAAACCATTTTGGTTTACTCTTTTTTTTGCCAAAATTTAGAGCTATTTCCTGCCATTGTTTAATGGCCGGAAATGCCCCTAAAACCAATGACACTCGTGCCTATCAAACCTCAGCAGCCACTTTGCGTGTTCGACTCCGAGTCCCTGAACTCGCACTCGACTTTTTCGCACTGCTACTTGTCGTTGTACTTGTTTTAGCGGTACTTACCGTGCCAGTGCGTTTTGCAGAGCTAGAGGCTTTACGATAAGGCGACTTGCGATAACCAGATTTATTCCCAGCCGTTTTACGATAACCTTGGCCTTTTAAACCATTAAGCGCGGTGGGCAGTTGTGCTCCTGCATTGTGAATAAGCGTGGACAAGGTGCCTAGCAGCGGTTGCATAAAGGCTTGATAGGAGGTTTCTTTATGACAAATACCGTTCAAGCTAGCTTCCCACAGGGCTGTCATGTCAGGCGTTGTTGCACTCGCGGGTAAGCTGTTAATTAATCCCTTACCCACATCCGTCGAAACGATAGATTTACCTAAGCGTTGTAAAAAACCGCGTTTAAACAGTAATTCAATAATGCCTGCACGGGTGGCTTCAGTACCTAAGCCATCAGTTTCTTTGAGAATTTTACGGATCTCAGGGTCGGTTACGTAACGGCTAATCCCCGTCATAGCACCGAGTAAAGTGGCATCGGTAAAGGCCTTTGGCGGCTGAGTATTTTTCTCAAGTAACTCGCCTCGAGTACAATGCAAAGCCTGCCCTAGTTTCAGAGGCGGTAATTGGCCGATAAACTCGTCATTCTCCTCATCATCCTTACCCGCGCTTTCTTCAGTCGACTTGTTACCACTCGCCTTACTACCATTTGGCTCTTGGCGGGCAAAGAGCTGCTTCCAGCCAAGAGATTTATCCTGACGCGCCTTGGTATTAAATAAGCCGCCCTCAATTGTCACTTGTACCGTGGTTTCACTGTAACAATAGGCCGGATAAAACTGGGCTAAGTACTGGCGGGCCACATGAAGATATAACTGCCTCTCACGCTGACTCAAACTGGATAAGTTAGCCGTCTTCTCGGTTGGAACAATGGCGTGGTGGGCATCCACTTTTTTATCATCCCATGCCTTGGATTTAAGCCGTGGATCGGGGGCATCGGCGCCTTGCAGTAACTCAGCGGCACCGCTGCTAATCGCCTTAAGAACCGACGGCGCTAGACTATGTTGCTCGACGGGTAAATAACGGCTGTCGGAGCGGGGATAAGTAATGAGTTTATGGCGTTCATACAAACTCTGGCAGGTATCGAGCACATCCTTAGCACTCATGCCAAACCGTTTTGCCGCATCAATCTGCAACGCGGATAAGCTATAGGGCAAAGGCGGATTCTGTTTCTTGTCCTTAGCCACTAATTGAGTCACTAAGGCAGGTTTATCACTGATGCGACTCACCACATTTTGTGCTAACCCTCTGGCTAGTACTCGCCCTTCTTCGTCCATATACGGCTGACAAGCTTCGCTGGGTTGCCACTTAGCGCTGAAGGTTTCCTGCTTTTCGGTCGCCAAATGCGCTAGCACTTCATAGAAAGGTTTAGATTGAAAATTGGCAATCTCTTCATCACGGCGCACCACTAGCCCGAGTAAAGGAGTTTGCACTCGCCCGACGGACAATACGCCTTGATAACCAACCTTTTTACCTTGGATGGTATAAGCGCGGGTCATATTCATGCCGTAGAGCCAATCGGCGCGGCTACGGGCTAAGGCCGATGTGGACAAAGGAATAAACTCGCGATTACTGCGTAGCTGCGTTAGCGCCCGTTTTACGGCTTGTGGGTTTAAGTCGCTGATCAGTAAACGCTGAGTTTGATGTAGCTTATCCCCCGTCACGCCAAGATAGGCAATCACTTCATCCACAAGTAACTGCCCTTCACGATCGGGATCGCCCGCATTGACCAACGTGTTGGCTTGTTTGACTAATCGTTTCAGCACTGTGAGTTGGCTACGGGTTGCGGCCTTAGGTTTTAGTTGCCACTTGTCCGGCACTATTGGCAAGTGCTCGAATTTCCAAGACTTAAATTCAGGATTATAGGCATCAGGTTCTGCTTGTTCGAGCAAGTGACCTACGCACCAAGACACACAATCGCCATTGGCGGCTTCGATAAATCCATCGCCTTTTTTATGGGGTTTAGGCAATACATCGGCAATGGCCCGCCCTAGGCTAGGTTTTTCAGCGATATAGAGGATCATACAAACACCAAGCACTGGATATAATTACAGTATAATTTAGCCCAAACGCCCGTTGAGTGCAAATTTCTGTGACAAACCGAGCTTAAATACCAAAGCTAAAGTGTAAATTCAATTGCGAATAGTTCTCAACAACTACTAGAATACACTAAATTTTAGAGGAGTAGCTATGAGGCAGTTTGCAATAAATGCACGGCAGACGATGACAATCAGTCCGGCATTGATATTAAGATTTAATCAGTTAGTGCTATTTCATAGTCTAATGTTACTCGCCATAAGTATGCTCACCAACACTTGGCTGGGACAAATGAAAATCATCGACATGCCTTTAGCTTGGGGATTCATGCTAGTAATGCCCATTGCGGTGAGCTTATCGCTACTGCTAAAACACCAAGTCACCCGCCATAGCTTAAGCAGCTTATTCGGGGTGTGGATGCTGCTGTGGATCTGGGGATAAGCAACGAACCTATGTCTTAAAAAAATCTGCAGCCTCGCATGCGGATGTCGAGAACTAACACTCAGAAAAGTTTCCCCTCGCCTAATCGCGGCACCTTTCCCAAGTGGCGGTTACCAATTCAGAAAAAATCCATAAAAAAAGCCAGTGACATTACCACTGGCTTTTTATCCGCCTAACGTTTCACCTTATGGGTGACAAACGTTATGCAGCTCTAAATTAGTACCGATATCTTTGTTACGATCCGCTTTAGCATCGTCATTACGCAGTTGCGTCAAGTGATCTAAATACGCTTGATCTACATCGTTAGTGATGTAATGACCATCAAAAACTGAGGTTTCGAAACGTTTAATCGCTGGATTTTCCATTCTTACTGCTTCGATTAAATCAGGTAAGTCTTGGAAAATAATGCCATCGGCACCAATTAACTTGGCGATTTCATCGGCATCACGGCCATGGGCGATCAACTCGTTTGACGTTGGCATGTCGATACCATATACGTTCGGGAAACGAATTTCCGGCGCGGCAGAGGCAAAGTACACTTTCTTGGCACCCGCTTCACGGGCCATTTCGATGATTTGCTCAGACGTCGTACCGCGAACGATAGAGTCGTCCACCAGCAAGACATTTTTGCCTTTGAATTCAGTGTTAATCGCATTCAACTTGCGACGCACTGACTTCTTACGTTCCTGTTGACCCGGCATGATAAAAGTACGGCCAATATAACGGTTTTTCACAAAACCTTGGCGGTACGGTAAGTCCATGCAACGGGCAATTTCTAGCGCGATATCGCAAGAAGTTTCAGGAATAGGGATCACCACATCGATATCGTGATCGTACCATTCTTTCTTAATCTTCTCGCCAAGCTTAGCGCCCATGTTTACGCGACTGGCATAAACAGACACTTTATCGATCGTCGAATCTGGACGGGCAAAATAAACGAATTCGAAGATACAAGGGGCGTAGCTAGGTTCTGCTGCACATTGACGGGTATACAGCTGACCATCAATTGACACGTAAATCGCTTCACCTGGCGCCACATCACGCATCACTTCAAAACCGACGGCATCGAGTGCCACGCTTTCAGAAGCGACCATATATTCAGTACCCGTTGGCGTTTCGTGCTTACCTAACACCAGAGGACGAATACCAAATGGGTCACGGAACGCGACTAGGCCTTGACCGATAATCATAGCCACAACCGCGTAGGCACCACGAGCTTGCTGGTGTACGTTAGCAACCGCATCGAACACTTCTTCCGACGTCAGGGTCAAACTAGTGGTTTTTTGCAGTTCGTCAGCCAACAGGTTGAGCAACACTTCAGAATCCGAAGTGGTGTTCACATGGCGACGTTTTTTGATCAGCCCTTCGGCTAATTCGACTGTATTGGTTAAGTTGCCGTTGTGGGCTAAAGAGATCCCAAATGGCGAGTTAACATAGAAAGGCTGCGCTTCAGATGCGCTTGAACTGCCCGCAGTTGGATAACGCACATGGCCAATACCTGCATTACCTTGTAGGCGTTGCATGTGTTTGACTTCAAAAACGTCTTTGACCAGACCATTGGCTTTACGCAGTCTGAAAGCACCACGATCAATGGTCACAATACCTGCCGCATCCTGACCTCTGTGCTGCAACACTGTCAGTGCATCATAAATGGTCTGATTAACCGATGATTGGCCAACTATTCCGACGATACCACACATGGGTAAGCTTCCTCATTGTAAGATGTTCTATGCCCTTTCATGTTGAAATATAAGCAAATGATAAAGTAAACCTCTAGCCTTTCGGCTTAAGTGCTACCTATCGGTCGCCAAGGTATCCCGTCACTGACCTGTTAATCGCAATCGCACGCCTAAACTTGCTATTGCGCTCACAGTTACCCTGTTTTTAGGCATAAACCCTTGAACAGGAGTGACGTACATACCTAAGCGATTGCTACTTTCCATCACTTAGGATTAATTAATTTTCTTTCTTATAGTTTGGGTACAAAGCTGGAGGTGTTTTCCAAATAGTCAAAAAACCATTGAATGACAACGCCAAATTCGGGCACTAGCACAGAGTCCTTCCACCATTGGGTGTTGGGCGAACCTGTGAAAGCATCCATAAAAAACAGCAAGGCGCTCACAATTAGCGCGCCTCGAATAGCACCGAAACACAGGCCCAAGAGCCTATCAGTGCCAGATAATCCGGTTTTGACAACAAGTTGTCCGAGAATATAGTTAACTAAGGCGCCGAGTACCAAAGTGGTAATAAAGAGGATGGCAATAGAAACGCCATTACGCAGCATCTCATCGTTCATTTGAGTTAAGTGAACGGCAAGATCTTGGTAAAATTGGCTGGCAACAAAGAAAGCCGCGAACCATACCACTAAGGACATGGCTTCTTTGGCGAATCCGCGGATTAGACTGATGAGAGTCGATAATCCGATGACGAATATGATAGCGTAATCAATCCAAACCATTGAGATGGCTTTCCGACATGGGCTTTAAGACGGCGCGATTCTACCAGAGACTGAAACGATTCTCACCCCTAGAGAGGTAAATAAATCATTTTCAGTCGCTGATCTTATATCACCATTAAGATTCTAAGGGATTAAAAGGAACAATCCAGCCCTTAAGACGCGTGAGGTTTTCCACCTCAACTTGTATTTTCTTCAGCTTTGCCTCAGACACATCTGGCCCGACAAACACTTTGGTTAATACGCCATCTTTAGGATTTTCAGGGATAGTGTACGCTTTAAAACCACTCTTACGTAGCTGTGCAATCAAGGCTTTAACATTGGTTGCATTGTTAAAACTGCCAAGCTGCAAGGTAAAGCCACTTTTTAAGCTGTCACGGCGGGCAGCACTGGCTTTTGGCGTTTCTGCTTTGGGCTTTTCAGTCTTAGCGACGGTTGGCGCTTTAGTCTCAGCTTTTTTAGCGGGCTCCGTTTTTACCGTCGCCTTAGGTGGCTCTTTTTTAGGTTCTGGTTTCGCTTCCGGCTTTTTAACTTCTGCTTGCTTAACCTCTGGCTTCTTCACCTCGGGTTTAACATCCGCCTTAACGTCTTGCTTAGCGATGGCAGCTGACTTGTCACTGTCGGCATTATTGCCTGTCTCAGCTAAGGCAACATCAGCCCCACTCAGCGCAGCAGCATCTTCGGCCGACAAGACTTCAAACATATCATCGTCGGCTTTTTGCTGCTCAATCATAGTCGGACGCAAAGGTATTTCGGAAAACTGCTCTTCTTGGCGATCTTTTTTGCCATCCAAAATATCCGGCAAAAAAATCACTCCAAGCGCAACCAGCACCACAGTGCCGACTAAACGATTATGAAACTGGCTAGACAAAACGGACTTCCTGCATAAATTGAGACTTAAAACCTGCCACAGTGTAAAAGGAGCCAAACACAATTACCACATCATCTGGGTTAATTTGCGCTTTTAATGCCGACCATGCCTCAGCTATGCCCTCAAACTCAAATGCGCTGGCCTCGGGTGCTAAGGTTTTGCGTAGCATGGCAGAACTCGCGCCACGCTCACCATGAAGGCTCACTAAATACCAAGTGTCGACCAGAGGATGGATCACAGGCAACACGCCCGCAATATCTTTATCCTTCAACATGCCACAAAGGGCAAATACGCGTTTACCTACAACCATTGGCGCTAATTGCAGCACCAAAAAACGCGCCGCATGGGGATTATGCGCCACATCGAGTAGTACTAACGGCTGCTCACTCACCCGCTCTAATCGACCGGTTAACCGAGCCGTGCTAATACCCTCGGCAATAATAGCGGGCGCGATATCCGGCCAACCCTGTTCAATTACGGCCAATACCGTGGCCGCATTAGGTAGCGGCAAGGTCGGTAACGCTAAATCGTGTAGTTTGAGCACTTGGCCTTGAAAGTCCCACAGATTGCCATGGACTTGGTAACTGAATTCGTTGCCGACGCGATACAAGATGGCGCCAACCTCATTAGCAACATCATTGACTGTATGCGGCAAGTTGGGCTCGCCGACAATCGCAGCTTTACCGTGACGGAAAATACCCGCCTTTTCTCGGCCGACGAGTTCACGGGTATTCCCCAGATAACTTTCATGATCTAAATCGACCGACGTCACCACGCTGATATCGGCATCGATAATATTGGTGGCGTCTAACCGTCCACCTAAACCGACTTCTAAGATGACTACATCCAGCTTGGCGGCTTTAAACAGTATCAGGCCCGCAAGCGTGGCGTATTCAAAAAAGGTCAGGGAAATCTCGGCGCGCGCCGCTTCAATTTGTTCAAAGGCGGCGACAAAGGCGCTATCACTGGCGTCGCTGCCATTAATACGCACTCGCTCGTTGTATTTCAGCATGTGCGGCGAGCTGTATACGCCCACAGTCAAACCCGATAATCGCAGAATATTTTCCAGCATGGCGCAAGTCGTGCCTTTACCATTCGTCCCTGCCACTGTGACTATCTTGCTTTGGCCTAAATCTAATAGGCCAAGGGTTTGCGCGACCTTAGAAACACGGGTTAATCCCATATCGATTTCGGTTGGATGTATGGATAACAAATAATCCAACCACTGTTCCAATGCTGCATTTGACGCTGGCGCTGTTAGCATGTCCGTACATCCTCGTATTCGATAATCTCTCAAATAAGATCTTTTCAATCCAACATGAATAATGGCCCAAGGGCGAGCTTAGGCAATTGATATTGTTCTGGATAAGTCACATCAACCAAATAAAGCCCATGGGGTTTAGCCGTTGCTGCGGCTTGGTTTCTGTCTTTTAACGCGAGCAAATCACCCATCCACGTCAGCGGCTGATTGCCTAAACCGATTTCTAATAATGAACCGACGATATTGCGCACCATGTGATGTAAAAAGGCGTTGGCGGCGATATCAACAATCACATACATGCCTTGGCGCGTGACATTGACGCAATGTACATTACGAAACGGCGTTTTTGACTGGCACTGGACTGCGCGAAAGCTGGTAAAATCTTGCTCACCTAAGAGTGCCTGCGCCGCTTGGTGCATTCTGTCTGCATCAATATCGCCGTGATAATGGCTGACACCATGGCGTAAAATCCCAGGGCGAAAACTGTGATTATAAATCACATAACGGTAGCGTCTGGCTGTGGCCGAAAAGCGCGCGTGAAAACTGTCGTCGACTTCTTTAACCCAACGCACCGCAATATTGTCGGGTAAATTGGCATTCACCCCTAAGGTCCATGCGCCTTCATTACGAATGGCATTGGTTTCAAAATGAACCACTTGGCCCGTGGCATGCACGCCCGCATCGGTACGGCCAGCGCAGAAGACGCCGATAGGCTCGTTGGCCACTATCGATAACGCCCGTTCTAATTGCGCTTGTACTGAATCGACTTCGGCCTGACGTTGCCAGCCAAAATAACCATTGCCGTCATATTCAATACCTAATGCAATCCGCATCCACTTTTCCTCACAATTGATTTAGCGGCGCATTTTATCACAGCAGCCCATAAAAAAACGGCGCTGAAGGCGCCGTTAGGTTGAAACTCTCTCAATCGGGATTAACTCATCTCTTTGAGTAAACGTCCAGCTTCATCTTGCTGGCGCTCGTTACCGTCAATTTGCACTTCTTTGAGCAGGGCTTTGGCGCTGTCGCTGTCGTCAATTTCGATATAAGCGCGGGCTAAATCCAGCTTAGCGTTGACTGAGTTTTCTTCATCATCGACATCAATCATCGCGGCATCGCCGATTAAGGCTCCGACATCACTCATTTCCACGTCGACTTCCGAATACAAATCGGTATCAGTGCCGTCTTCATCGGCATCATTCAACAACTTGTCGATGTCGATAAAGCCGTTTTCATTTTGGAAATTCGTTAAATCATGCTCAGGAACAAACTTCTTCTGCGCTTTACGCGACTCTTGGGCATCGAGTGCAGCTAACGCTTCATCGACAGTGAGATCATCGACGAGTGAGAAACTGTCTTCTGATGTCAACACATCTTCATCGTCATCAAAATCGGTATTGGCCGTGAAAGCAGCGAGTACATTGTCGTCGCTTAAATCGAGGCCTTGCTCAGAATCGTCAGCATCCTCTTGGGTATCGAGTTTAAAATCTTCAATAAAATCAACATCGTTACGCGTCGCCTTAATCGGCTTCTCTTGAATCGCATCATCCGGAGCCGGCGTATCAGCTCGCGAAGCATCGGCATTAGGCTCGACATTATAGACATCCGTTTCAGCGGCGGCATCGGCTGGCGTCGCAGCAGGTTTGGCCTTAGGCGCAAAATCAAGCTCTGAGTCCCAATCGAGCACGTGGGGATCTTTGCTCTTATTGGCTTTTAAATCATTAAAGAAAGAAGACTCTTTTTCCTTAACACTCGCTGCCGCGGTAGCGGCGGCCAAAGTGGCTGCAGCCGTAGTCAGGGCGTCAGAATCATCATCTTCACCCAACTCTTCGACTAACGAGAAAGTATCATCAGTGCCGTCAATCGAGTGAGACGCACCAATACCTTTGAGTAAATTGTCTTCATCTGTGGCGTTATCGTCCGCATCAAGCTGCGCCGTTTCCATATCGAAGTCGAATTCATCTTCATCGGCATCGAGTTGCTCTGGCACATCAAATTCAGCTAACAGCGCATCTAAATCTTCATCGCCTGACGCTTCGCCCTTGATATCTTCCGGTAACGAAGCTTCTAGCTCTGCGGCAATTTCTGCACTGATCGCATCATCTTCGGTATCGTTTTCGGCATTGTCTTCAGCATCAACTTTGATTTCAGGCTCAGCATCAAAACTCGCCAGCAACGAATCAATATCATCGGATTCATCTACGCCTAATTCATCCAGTTCATCGTCTAACTCGGCGGCGATTTCAGCACCAAGATCAGGTTCAGCTTCGGGTTCTGCTGGTTTATCGAAATCGGCTAACAGCGCATCGATATCGTCAGTGTCTTCTACGCCAAGCTCATCAAGCTCTGCATCTAACTCGGCGGCAATCTCAGCACCCAGATCAGGCTCCACTTCGGGCTCTGCTGGTTTATCAAAATCCGCTAACAGCGCATCGATATCGTCAGTGTCTTCTACGCCCAGTTCATCCAGCTCTGCGTCTAACTCGGCGGCAATTTCAGCGCCAAGATCAGGCTCAACTTCAGGTTCTGCTGGTTTATCGAAATCTGCTAACAAGGCATCGATGTCGTCGGTATCTTCTACGCCCAGCTCATCAAGTTCGGCATCTAACTCGGCAGCAATTTCAGCGCCAATATCAGACTCGACTTCAGGTTCAGCGGCTGGCGTTGGTTTATCGAAATCGGCCAATAGGGCATCGATATCATCAACCTCTTCTCCGCCCAGTTCATCATCTAGCTCATCATCGAGTTCTGCGGCGATGGCGGCACTGAGATCTTCATCGTCAGAATCAATAGATTCTGTTGCAGGTTCTTTTGCCGTTTCTGGATCTTCAGCAGGAACACTAAACTCGGCAAGTAAGGCATCAAGATCATCGTCATCGGCGACGGCTTCGTTGGCAGGTTGAGTATCTTCTACTTCAACGTCGTCTTCTTCAGCTAAATCGCTAGCAAAGTTTCGCTCTAATTCACTTAAATCGTCTTCAGCTTCAGTGTTGTCTTCTGAATCTAGGCCCGCTAATAGCGCATCGAGATCGGCTTCCTCAAGAATATTGTCAGATTTAGGTTTTTCCTCAACAATATCCTCTTCCTGATCGCCCATGGCTTCGGCCCACAGGTCATCAAGAGATTGCCCTTCGTCTTCAACCTCAGGTTCGGCAGAGAGACCCGGATCGACAAACATTTCAGACGCCATATCCATCTGATCGTTTGAGTCAGTCAAATCTTGCTCAGGCTGTAAATCGACGCTGCCCATATCAAGTAGGCTATCGATAGAGTCGGCATGGTCGGTATCTAAATGCACCGCCATATCATCTAAGTCGTCATAATCCATGTCCATGATGGCAGTACCGGCAACGCCAGCAGCACCCGCGGCCATAACCGCTTCTTGCGCCTGCATTTCACGACGTTCTTTATTACGCTTACGGCGCAGCAACCAGAACACCGCCAGTAACAAGAACAAGGCAGGGATCACAGCGGCAGCAATCATTAACACTGGACTATTAAGGATATTACGCCATAAATCATCGGGCTCAGCGGGAGCCTGAGTCTCAGCTTCAGCCGTTCCCGTTGCCATCTCTGGCGTTTGGGCAGCTTCAACTTCAGCTTTCAAAGCTTGATTTTGCAGTTTGCTGGCTTGCAGGGTTTCTTCTAGCACGGCAATGCGTTGATTCAATTCTTCAACTTTCACTTTTAGCGCTTCAACATCTGAAGTTCGGACAGTGAGTTGATCTTGGGTGCGAGCTAATTCATCGGTTAATGACAGATTTTTACTTTCAGCTGCTTCTAAGCGCGAGGTTACATCAGAGCTCAGCATCTTAGGCTTGTCTGGCGCCGGTGTTTCTACCACTGGCACTTTGGGCGGCGTCACTTTGGTTTCAGTGATCACTTTGGTTTCAGCAATCACGACAGGAGCAGTAACAGGGGCTTGCGTGGTCACTTTAGCAGCTGGTTTCTGCGTCGCTTTCGCTGGCGCACGGGATTGTCTGTCGCTTTGCTCTGCTCTTGCTATCGCCATACTATTGGGAATCGACAGCATGACTTCTTTAGACGGGATCAGCAGGATCATGCCACGTTCTAAACTGTTGTAGCTGGCAGAGTTAAACGCATGGGGGTTAGCATCATATAGCGCGGCCATCACTTGATAGACGCTGACACTGGCATCGGGACGGACTTTTTGCGCTATGCTCCAAAAAGTGTCTCTAGATGTCGTTGGGCCATATTGATGATTAACTTGACGGATCTGTCCGTCTGGACCCATGATTTTTAAGGGTTTTAATCTTGGCGTATCTGCTGCAACGGCGGGATCAATAAAATAAGCGGTAGAAGAAACAGCTAAAACAGTGGCCATTAGACCCACAAGATACGAAGTGCGAAATTTCATCAATCCTTCCCTTTGAAGCGCTATAAAGTTATCTCGCTGATAACAGGCTTTAGGCAATTGTATTTATTGAGATTACTATAAACCAGAAATCCCTGCCCTGCTACTGTTCACAATTGTAAAACAAAAAAAGCCTGCTGACAGCAGGCTTTTTCAATGGGCATGAAATGCAATCTCGTGCTTAGTAATAATCTCTCACTAAGATCTCGGCAATTTGCACACTGTTCAAGGCTGCGCCCTTACGAATATTGTCTGACACCACCCACAGGTTAATCCCGTGAGAATGAGAGATATCCTTACGAATGCGGCCAACATAAACCGGATCGGTACCAGCACCATCGGTTACAGCCGTTGGATAGTCATCATCTGACTCAAACAATACCACTCCTTCGGCATTACGCAGTAAAGCTTTAACGTCTTCTGCATCGACAGGTTGACGAGTTTCGATATTAATGGCTTCCGAGTGACCATAAAACACAGGTACACGTACCGCGGTTGCATTCACTAAGATCTCATCGTCACCGAAAATTTTCTGGGTTTCCCAGACCATTTTCATTTCTTCTTTGGTATAGCCGTTATCCATAAATTTATCGATTTGCGGCAATACGTTAAAAGCAATTTGCTTTGGATAAACTTCGGCTTCAGCAGGCAAACCTTGCAGCAGTTTAGTGCACTGATGCGCTAACTCTTCAATGGCTTTTTTACCTGTACCCGAAACTGACTGGTACGTTGCCACGTTAATGCGGCTGATACCATAGGCATCATAAATAGGCTTAAGCGCCACCAGCATTTGAATGGTTGAGCAATTTGGGTTGGCAATGATATTGCGATTGCGGAAATCGGCGATAGCATGCGGATTCACTTCGGGTACGACCAAAGGAATATCGATGTCGTATCTAAAGTGCGAGGTGTTATCGATAACAACACAACCCGCTTCAGCCGCAATCGGTGCCCATTTGGCGGAAACATCACCCCCTGCGGAGAAGAAACCAATTTGAGCTTGGGTCCAATCGAAGGTTTCTACGTCGAGAATGGTAATTTGTTTGCCATGAAAGCTGACCGTTTCACCGGCACTGCGGCTACTGGCTAAAGGGTACAAATTGGCAACCGGGAAATTACGCTCTTCGAGGATCTCTATCATTGTTTGACCCACTGCGCCCGATGCACCTAAAACGACAACATTAAATTCCTGTGACATAGCTACTGACCGACTCCTGAAAAACCTAAATTGGACAACCAATCTACCTCAGATTGACCGTCATAAGCCAGCGCCAATGCACTAAATTCGCGTCTATGTTGGTGATTTTTTCTCATAGTGTCGAAGCCATTCTCATTTAAGAATGTATTTCTGAACATCTTGTCATCATCGCGCAAATCATAGACAAAACGCGCGAGCTGCAATAACGCTTTTTCATTCGGCGCTGTCGCAAGTTCGACCGCCTTAATGTTAAAGGTTGGCAAGAGATCCAGCAGGCTTTTATCGGCAGTAATATTCAACAACTGACACAGGTTTTGGTAGAGCATAAAAGTGCCGCGCGCCTTACCTTCTAAACTGTAACCTGCGATATGCGGCGTAGCAAACTCTGCCAATGGTACCAACTCGGGCAGAGGTGTTGGCTCGCCTTCCCACACATCGAGCACTAATTTAAGATCGTCACGTTGCTGCTTCACTTTAATAAGCGCCTGATTATCTATCACATCACCGCGGCAGCAATTCACTAACCATGTATTGGGTTTGAGTGCCTTTAAGCGCGCCTCATCGAACAAATGCTTGGTTTTATGCTCGCCCGTGCGCGTGATGGGCACATGCAAACTAATGATATCGGCCTGCGCCATGATGGTATCTAAGCTCACAAAACTGCGCGGATCGCCCTCTGCAGCTTTAATCGGATCGTTAAGCAGTACTTTAATACCATAGGCTTGCAAGCATTTAGCCGTTGCAGTGCCAGTGTTGCCCGCGCCCACTATGCCGACAACTTTGCCCTTAAGCGGCGAATTAAACCGCTGCGCTAGCTCCAGCATAGCGATAAAAGCAAACTCCCCGACCGCAGTCGCATTGCAACCTGGCGCATTTGAAAAGGGAATGTTCCGCTCGGTAAGATAGGCTAAATCCACATGATCTGTGCCTATGGTGGCACTGCCGACAAATTTCAGCTTATTATTGCCTGAGAGCAACTCGGCATTCACTTTGGTGACCGAGCGCACTAATAGCACATCGGCCTCGCGCACTTGCTCGGCGGTTAACGTGCGGCCGTTAACAGGAATAATGTCCCCGAGATCGCCAAATAGCGGTTCAACATAGGGCATATTTTCATCGACTAAAATCTTCATGGGCACCTGATCGGATAAAAGTGGGAATGGAAGGCATCAAGATGCTCGGTATTCTAACAAGACTAATGGGATAAATCCTTGTCGATGCAACAGGTTTACAAAAATCGCCCATAAAAAAGGGAAGCCTAAGCTTCCCTTCTATCGCGTTTGATAAACAAACTTATTTGAATTTACGCATCACTAGCGTGGCGTTTGTACCGCCAAAACCAAAGCTGTTACTCATGACTGTATTCAGCTCAGCATCGCGATATTCACGAACGATAGGCATATCTTTCGCCGCGTCGTCCAGATTTTCGATATTGATGCTTGGGGCAATAAAGCTGTTTTCCATCATGATTAAGCTGTAAATCGCTTCATGTACGCCTGCGGCGCCTAATGCATGACCTGTCATAGACTTAGTCGATGCAATCGGTGGGCACTTGTCTTTGAAGACTTCACGTAGCGCTTCTAATTCGCGCACGTCGCCCACTGGCGTTGAAGTGCCGTGAGTGTTGATGTAATCGATTGGGGTATCGACATCCATCATCGCCATTTGCATACAACGCACTGCGCCTTCGCCTGATGGCGCTACCATGTCATAACCGTCTGAAGACGCGCCATAACCAATCACTTCAGCGTAAATTTTTGCGCCGCGAGCCAGAGCATGCTCTAACTCTTCAACCACTAAAATACCGCCGCCGCCAGAGATCACAAAACCATCACGGTCTGCATCATAGGTACGAGAGGCTTTTTCGGGTGTGGCATTATACTTAGTTGACAGTGCACCCATAGCGTCGAAGCCCATGGTCAGTGTCCAATCCACTTCTTCTGCACCACCGGCAAACACCATGTCTTGCTTACCCATTTGGATAAGTTCAACGGCGTGACCAATACAGTGAGCGCTGGTTGCACAGGCTGAACTGATAGAATAGTTCATGCCTTTAATTTTAAATGGCGTGGCTAAACAAGCGCTGGCCGTGCTCGACATGATGCGAGGCACAATATACGGACCAACACGTTTAACGCCTTTTTCACGCAGTGTATCGGCAGATTGCACTTGGTTAGACGATGATGCACCGCCTGTACCGACAATCAAACCGACGCGCGGATCTGAATATTGCTCTTCAGTTAAATTGGCATCGCTAACGGCTTCTTGCATGGCTATGTAAGCATAGGCAGCGGCATCGCCCATAAAACGCAATGCCTTACGATCGATATGCTCAGCTGGGTTTAACTTGATGTCACCCCATACATGACTACGTAATTGCATCTCTTCAAACTGAGCTGAATGCGTAATACCACTGCGGCCCGCTTTCAGTGACTCGGTCACTTCTTGCTTGTTATTACCGATACTTGAAACAACACCCATTCCGGTGATCACGACTCTTTTCATTTTATTGCTATCCATTGTGTACATGTCAGTACCTACTTTTCGCTGAGCCAATAGTATCTGTTTTGACTCAATTAAGTGGTCAGCTTTCCATAAAGGCGAGTAAAATAATGCCAATTATGAGACCGAGAGTAAATTTCTTTGACTGCAGAGCCCAATAAACCTTGCCAAATTAAGCGTGATTACCCGCAATTAATCAACCTTTATCCCGCAACAGCTCACACTGATGCACACTATCTCAGCAAGTTGAGCATTTATCAGCAGCGGGTATTTGAGGCTCATTCACAGCAAAAACTCTTAATATTAGGCCAAATTGGTTTAGGTAACGGGCTTGAACTCTTATCTTGGTGGCGCACTCAGGCGAATCCTAGCCAACGTTTACTCCTTAAGGTGTTCGAACCCAATCCGATTAATGCGTACGAACTTAAATCACTTTGGGATCAATCACTCACTCTTGTGAAAGAAACCCCATTCGAGCCACATCTTGAATCAAAGCAAGCGTCAGCGTTGGAGTGTAAACCTGAGCTCAGCCAGCTTGCTCAAACCTTACTCGATGCTGAGCCGACGGCTATTATAGGTTGCCAGAGATTAATTTTTGATGACGGTCGTACCACTATCGACCTGCACTTTGGTGATATTCAAACCCAGCTCAGTTCACTCATCCATTCTCCACTTCACCCCGTTCAGCACTGGCTGGTATTGCCCCATCTGCTACAGGCGCTACATCATCAAAGCCACTGGCAGATGGCAAAACTCAGTGACGATAGCGCGACCATTGCCACTATTGCCACTATTGAATTAAGCGAATCGAGCGAATCAAGCGGATTAAGTGAAACAACAGTCAACCGTTTCCAAGCCTGTGGCTTTACTGTGAGCGATATCAATGAGCTGGGTATCCATCAGCCAGTCACATTGATTAATCACCAGCCTGACGCCGTACTGCTACACGAACGCCAAGTCTTACGTCAGCAAGACGCTAAAGCCTATGCTTTTAATCCTATGGCTGCAATCTTATCCTCGGCGGCGCAAAGCTCGATTGCCATCATAGGCGGCGGCTTAGCCTCGGCGCATTTGGCGCTTTCTTTGGCTGAGCGCGGCCAAGGTGCACAGATATTTTGTAAAGATGCAGAGCTAGGCCAAGGCGCATCGGGCAATCGCCAAGGAGCTATTTATCCGCTGCTGACCCCAGAAAATGACGAATTAAGCCGTTTTTTCCAACAGGCATTTTTATTTAGCCGACGTCGAGTGCAGGCGCTGACATCCGCCCCAGCCGATAATCAGACGCCGATTTCCCATGATTTTTGCGGCGTATTGCAAACCGCCCACGATGAACGCAGCCAATTTCGACTCGATAAAATCATTCAAGGCCAACTCTGGCCAAGTGAAATAGCCTACGCCGTCGATGCTGAGCAAGCCAATGCAATTGCCAAAATCAATCTCGATAAACCAGGTTTTTTTTATCCCTTAGGTGGCTGGGTTTGCCCATTTGAATATGCCGACGCTGCGATACAAAAAGCGATGCAACTGGCCGATGTAAGCGTCTCGCTCAATACCGACATCCTTGCCATTGAACGCCAAGCCGATGGCTGGGTTTTGTTGACTGAAAAGGAACGTTTCGGGCCATTTGCACAACTGGTATTCGCCAATGGCGCAGAATTGACACAATTTGATGCCAGCCACAAATTACAAATTAGCCCCTTTCGCGGCCAAGTCAGCCATGTGCCCGCTCAATTTCAATTGAGTCAGCTCGCAACTGTGCTGTGCGCCAACGGTTATTTAACGCCAAGTCACCAAGGACTCCACTGCCTTGGCGCGAGTTACGTTAAAGAACCCGAGCATTTAGATTTTTGCCGGCAGGAACAACAAGAAAACCTCATGAAAATGCACGAGAGTTATCCGAACCAAAGCTGGCTTGAAGATATCGACATGAGTGGCAACAATGCCCGCGTCGGCGTGCGTATGGTGACTCGGGATCATTTCCCTATGATGGGCTGCGCGCCAGACGTGGCGAAAATCCTTGAGGATTATGAGCAACATCAACTCACTAAAGAGAGTCGCCACTACTGGCAAACCACGCCAGCGCCGGTGCATCAAGGACTGTATATTCTTGGTGGGTTAGGCTCACGGGGACTCAGTTCTGGGCCACTGGCCGCCGAATGTCTTGCGGCGCAGCTTTGCGGCGAACCAATACCGCTCGATAAAGAAACCCTGTGTAAACTCAACCCCAATCGCATGTGGCTGCGAAAATTGCTCAAGGGTAAAGCGCTCTAGGCAATCAATCGCTAGAAAAATAACGTTTTTGAGCACTATAAAAAAGGGATTAAGCCATGGCTTAATCCCTTTTTTAAATGTTTTCTGTAAACCACTTAAGCGGCTGTGATGACTATTGCGTTGTCACTGCAGCTAGGATCAACACTACTGGATTTAACATGTCGAGGTTTTCGCGGTGCTCTGGGCACTTTTACCCGAGTACGATTGTTGTTATCGCGACTCTGACGGATCAGCGCATCGCCGCTTATGCTCGATGCTAGGCTTGCAGCCTCACGGTGAGATTTCGCTAATCTGTCGTATAACAGCACATTGACCGACGCAGCAAGATTCATACAACCGACCGTAGGCACATACACTACCGCATCGGCTTTATCGATAATCTCTTGGCCAATGGTGCCATCTTCAGGACCAAACACATAAAAGGCTTTCGCGGGATGGACAAAATCCGGCAGCGGCGTCGCGCCAACTACCAAATCCACACAGATGAGCTTAGTGTCCACCGGAATAGAGGCGAGTAATGAAGTCACGCCCGTAAGCGGAATGCGCTCTCCAGCATCCTTAGTATCGACATGGTATTGCACAGCACCCGAACGCGCGGCTAACTCGTAGCGCCTACCGGTATAAAATACGCCGTCAACGCCATAACAACCCGATGCGCGCATAATACCGCCGACATTAACGGGCGTTTTAGGATTCACTAAGCCGATAAATACCGCGCTGGCATCGAGCGTTTGCTCACTGGCTAATTCAGCACTCGGCATTTCTGTACTCGTTACTTCGGTACTCGTTTCTTCGGTATTAGTCACTGCAGTATTAGTCACTTGCTCGTTGTCAGTCATAGGCATAACGCTAGGCAACATCAAATTCGCCTACAATCCTTGCATGCAGCTGTGCCCATGCCTGTTCAACCAAGGCATAATCGGCATCATTTAATTCTTGGCGCGCGAGTGCTAAACAATCGGTCATTTTCAACATAAGGGCATCGAGATCGGTTGCACCCTGCGCTTCAAGTTGCGATAACACAACGGCGACATGACCCTGTAAATAGCCACAGGCAAACAAAGCATCGTCATCACCATGGCTGACTACACTGGCGATCCACTGTTCTAATGCGTCTTCGTAATGCTCTAACATTGGGTCTAACTCTCCATTAATACTGGATTGGCCGACACATCTGCTGCGACCAATAAATCTGGATTGGCCACCTGATACATGACGTAATCATGGTAGCCCGTCGTCACTTTATAATAGCCGCCAAGCTCGCTATCTAATTTAGGGTCGCCACTATCCACAATTAGTGGTCGTCCATCAAGTGCTTTTAGCTTAGTTTTTGTGGCGAGGATAATAATATTGTCTTTTCCGATGCGCCGAATGAGCTCAGGCGACAACTGTTGATTGCCGCGCCCTAAGATATGGCCTTGGCCGCCAATCAGAGTGATCACCAACTTTGTCGGCTTATCTTGGGTCAGTTCAAGCAATTCATTCGCGGTTAAGTCACTGCCAACAAGGTTTTTATCTTGAATGAGATCAACACCGAGCAGGGTATTGTCCAGAGCTAACTCTTCCATCACAAAGGCAACCGTACTGCCAGAGCCCATGATGTAAAGCTCATCTTCCATTTGATTAATCACATCGGCGGCGATATCGGCCAGCACGAGTTCATCGACTTCCTTACCGCCCATCTTCACCGCTTGCACATAACGCGGTTCGGCGGGCACTAAAAGCTCGCCAAATCGTTTGGCGCGCACTGTGCCTTGGCGAAAAGCCACTTCGTCGATATCCATAACATCGGCTGACATCAAACTAACGAGCTCACCATCGAGCAACATTTTGACCACCATGCCAGAGGCATGGGGCGTAATACCGTAAACGCCGGAATGAATTTTCACGCCAGCGGGCACACCAAGCACGGGTAATTTGTCATCGATAGTGGCTTGCTCAAACACGGAGTAAACGTCGCGTGCCGTGCCATCACCACCGGCAAAAAGCAGTAAATCCAGAGGTTCATCCAGCAGCGCACGCACAACGGCCTGCGTATCCAGTGCCTGCGTTTTATCTGGGGTTTGATACACCACTCGCGTGGTAAAACCCAGTGACTTAGCCGCATCTTCACCCATGATTCCTGAGGCGGTAATAACCTCGATGTCATCGGCATAATCACGGATAACCTCAAGTGCCTGCATCATACGCAAAGCGGCTTTGGGTTCGGCGCCTAATGCAAGCGCCTCTTCGGCAACGCCATCGCTGCCTTTAAGGCCAACACTGCCACCTAAGCCAGCCAGTGGATTGATCACTAACCCTAAACGAAACCGAATCACCTCTTACCTCACTTAACGCAATCTTGGAGTTTTTATCTTTATATTTTAGTATCTTAATAGATGCTTTTAATCGTGATTGATATTGCTAGATTGACATTGCTAGGCCGCATGGGCGGCAACGCCAGGTTTATCCCTAGGAATAAAGAATACCGCCAGCATAGCGGCAAAGGCGCATCCGGCTGCAAATACCCAAGACCAAACCGCCCCGCTACCATCGCCCCAAATATAGCCGCAAATCCAAGTGCCGAGCGCGCCGCCAACTCCAAAACTTAAGCTGGCGTAAAGGGCTTGACCTTGGCTTCTGTGACTCGCATCGAAATGCCTGTGCACAAATTGAATCGATGCCGCGTGGGTTAAGCCAAAGGTAAAGGCATGTAATAATTGACTAAAACCTAGCCACAACACGCTATCAACCCCAAAGGCGACCAACAACCAACGCAAGCAAGTCATGCCGATACTGACTATCAATAGAGTGTTAACGCCATAGCGACCCAGTAAACGCGGCGCGAACATAAACATTACGATTTCGGCCATGGCGCCAAGGGCCACAAATATCCCCGCTGAAGATTCTGAGTAACCCGCTTGTTTTAAATATAAGACGAAGAAGCCGTAGAAAGGCCCTGCGCTCATTTGCAGCAACATCGCCGAGAGTAAGAACCAAATAATTGCCCGATTCCATTGTAATGGCGGCCGCACTTGACTGGTGTCACGCACTAAGCGATTTGCTGGTAATGGCAACGCACTGGCTAACATACCAATAAATAATGAGAAACCAATATAAGGCAGCACTTCAGTGCCCCACTGACCAATCGCAAAGCCCGCACCGACAACCAAGCAGATATAACCGACACTGCCCCAACTGCGAATTTGACCGTAGCGGCTGGCATTCTCGCCTAAGGTTTCTAAGGTAATCACTTCAAGCTGGGCGAGGATCGCATTCCAAAAGAAGGTATAGAGGGCCAGACTCAGCGCCATATACACAAAACCGCCATGGTAGAAGAAACTCAAATACGCCAGCGCGGCGGCTCCCGCGCCCATCTTTATCAGCTCAGCACGCATCCCCGTTCGGTCAGCCACTTTGGCCCACACATTCGGGGCAACGATGCGCGTCGCCATCAGGATGGCGAGTAAAAAGCCAATTTCTTGAGGATTAAAACCGCGATTTTCGAAGAAGACCCCAAGATAAGGGACCATAGTACCAAGAATAGAAAAGAAGAAAAAATAGCAGGCACAAAGCCAGCGTAATTGCCGGCTTGTGCTAGAAGAAGTTGACATTAACGCATTCCCTTTATCTCATGCGCCTATCGCATACCAAGCACAGGCGTGTGACTGCGTACATCCTGATTTTGCGCTCTGTGTCTTAGCAAGTGATCAATCAACACAATGGCAAGCATAGCTTCGGCAATCGGTACCGCGCGGATCCCAACACAGGGATCGTGACGACCTTTAGTGACAACTTCGGCCATTTCACCCTGCGCCGTCATACTTTGGCCCGGCACACTGATGCTTGATGTGGGTTTTAAGGCAATATGGGCAATGATCGGCTGACCCGACGAAATCCCACCGAGCACACCGCCCGCATGGTTAGATTCAAAGCCTTGAGGTGACATTAAGTCACGACCTTCGGAGCCCTTTTGAGTCACTACGCCAAAACCATCACCAATCTCAACGCCTTTGACGGCATTGATGCCCATCAGCGCGTGGGCAATATCGGCATCGAGTCTATCAAATACTGGCTCACCTAAACCTACTGGCACGCCTGTCGCGATAACGGAGATTTTAGCGCCAATGGAGTCACCGGATTTTTTCAGCTCACGCATGTATTCATCAAGCGCTTCAAGCTTGCTGGCATCGGGGAAGAAAAAGGCATTTTGCTCAATTTGGTCAAGATCAATAGTCTGCGCACAAATAGGACCCAGCTGGGACATAAACCCATAGATCTCGATACCATGAACTTGCTTCAAATACTTTTTAGCCACAGCACCTGCCGCAACGCGCATCGCCGTTTCACGGGCAGACGAGCGGCCACCACCACGATAGTCACGCATACCGTACTTTTGCTGGTAGGTATAATCTGCGTGCCCTGGACGGAATAAATCTTTGATATTAGAGTAATCTTGACTGCGTTGATCGGTATTTTCGATCAAGAGTCCAATTGAGGTACCCGTGGTTTTACCTTCGAAAACGCCGGATAAAATCCGCACGTCGTCTGGCTCACGGCGGGCCGTGGTATATCGGGATGTCCCTGGGCGACGGCGGTCAAGATCATGCTGCATATCGGCTTCGGTTAATTCAAGCCCTGGTGGGCAACCATCAATAATGCAACCCAGTGCAACACCGTGACTCTCACCAAACGTCGTCACTACAAAATTTTGACCAATACTGTTTCCAGACATCCGCTTTGTACACCTTAGGTTATTTTTTCATCGCTCCGTGTCCAGCGACCACTGGACAATTTATTTTCCCGCTGCAAGCCTAACTGGCAGCGGGAAAAGTCTCAACCTAATTTGCTATCTTAGGTTATTCTGCGTCGCGATAAATGCCGAACACTGACTGATTTTCGACCAGTTGATCGCGGGTCAATACAAATACGCCATCGCCGCCATTTTCAAAGTTAATCCAAGTGAATGGCACTTCTGGGAATTGCTCAATCAAATGCACCATAGAATTACCGACTTCAACTACGAGTAAACCCGTTGGCGTGAGGTATTGCGCGGCATTGGCCAGTATGCGTTTGGTTAAATCTAAGCCGTCGCGACCAGAGGCTAAACCGATGGCTGGCTCATGATGATATTCATCTGGCATGTCGCCAATGTCTTCAGCATCCACATAAGGTGGGTTTGAAACAATCAAATCATACTGTGGACCTTCTGGGATTGCCGAGAACAAATCCGATTGCATCGGGAATACTCGGTCCATCACACCTAAGGTTTCGATATTGATTTGCGCCACATCTAAGGCATCTTCGCTGATGTCCAGCGCGTCAACTTCGGCATCTTCAAATTCGTAGGCACAGGCAATGGCGATACAAGCGCTGCCAGTACATAAATCTAAAATACGCGTTACTGGTTTGCCATATAACCAAGGGCTAAAACGATTGGCGATCATTTCGGCAATCGGTGAACGTGGCACTAACACACGCTCATCGACGTAAAATTCAAGTCCGGCAAAACGCGCTTTGTTGGTCAGGTAAGGCACAGGTAGGCGCTCTCTGACACGGCGAATAATCAACTCGACAATTTTATGCTTTTCACTGCTGGTCAAGTTGCTTAAAATCACTTGCTGGCCGATTTCTTCGGGTAAGTGTAAAGCATGGAAAACTAAGGCGATGGCTTCATCCCACGCGTTATCAGTACCATGACCATAATACACATTGGCGTCGTTAAAACGGCTCACGGCCCAACGTAACATATCGCCAATAGTGCGTAATTCTGTCACAGCTTCATCTACAAAGATCTTATCCAAAACGTGCTCCCGCTAGTTTGTTCGCGAACATTGTAACTGAACTCTATTCAGAAACCATAGGATTCAATAGAATACCCGCCATGAATAAAGACGACGACAAAGAAGGCTTGGCGATGTTCTCAGCGCTTATCGATGGTATTAAACCCATCACGCAAAATAAGCGACACTTTCGCACGCCCTTAAAAACCAAACAGGAAATAGAACTGAAAGAGCAGCAACTGCATGCTAACAGTTATTTCTCAGATACTTATCAGCCACTACTGCCAGTACAAGGGCCGATGCGTTGGTTGGAGGAAGGTGTTGATAGCCTAGAACTCAAACGCCTGCGACGTGGAGATTACCAGCCAGATTTGCTGCTGGATTTGCACGGCTATCGCCAATCGGAAGCCAAACTTGAGCTAGCGGCACTGATCCAAGCCTGCGTTAAACAGCAAAGCCTGTGTTGCTGCATTATGCATGGTTACGGCAGTGGCATATTGAAACAACAAGTCCCCATGTGGTTAGTGCAGCATCCTATGGTGAAGGCTTTCCATCAGGCTCCTAAAGAATGGGGCGGCGATGCGGCATTATTAGTGCTGATTGATATTGGTGAGCAGCCGCATAGACGTTAACTCGCTATCGGCTTTAAACATTAACGTTTCCGATTTAGTGATTTAGTGATTTACCGAAAACAAACGGCCCACATTCAGTGGGCCGTTTCGTTTGTAAAAGGGATATAAATCAAGACTAGCTAATGCTGTGGGGTGCGTGCTGCCACACGATTGAGGCTTGCTCGGCATGTTTATCAATGAGCGTAATGCCCGAAGTGGCAAATAACGGCGGCTCAACACCCGCCACTAACTCACTGACTAAATAGCCCAATAACGGCATGTGAGCAATCACTAGCACTTTATCCGCCTTGTATAACTCAGCGTAGGCTACAACTAACGCGGCTACATTGGCGGGATCGCCTGAGGGAACAAGATCATCAGCGACTAACCACTTACGCGGTTCCGGAAAATGCTGACTCAACTCCTGCCAAGTTTGCTGTGCACGTAAGTAAGGACTCACCAAAACAAGATCGAAATCAGTCACACTGCGAGCCAACCAGTTGCTCATCAACACAGTATGGTGCCTTCCAACATCGGTCAGTGTTCTGTCTCTATCAGACTGAGCATTAAATCCGGCGTCACCATGTCTCATCAAAAATAGCTGCATACTTCTCTCGCGACTCAAACTTGTTTTTGTTTTATCCCAATTGTAGCCCTAAAATTCATTTCAACAAACCATGTAAGGCTTAATCTTTAGTCGATAAACACAAGAGATATTTGCTAAAAACCATTAAGACTATCAATATATAACAAGCTATCGTTATCGGAGTGTCTCTTTGCAAGCCTCTCAGTCTATTTATAAAAGTCCAAACGATCACCGCAAGTATCGTTATCTTGTGTTAGATAACGCGCTTAGGGTGTTATTGGTTGAAGATCAAGATGCCAGCCAAGCGGCCGCATCTATGGCTGTAGGCGTGGGTCATTTTGATGATCCAGCAGATAGACCCGGCATGGCGCACTTTTTAGAGCATATGCTCTTTCTTGGTACCGAAAAATTTCCCGACTCAGGCGAGTACCACGCCTTTATCAACCAACATGGCGGCAGCAATAACGCTTGGACGGGCACTGAACACACTAACTTCTTTTTCACCATCAATGAAGACGTATTTGCCGACTCCTTAGACAGATTCAGCCAATTTTTTATCGCCCCTAAATTTGATTTAGATTTAGTCGACAGAGAGCGCCAAGCCATTGAATCTGAATTTAGTTTAAAACTGAAAGACGATATCCGCCGTACCTATCAAGTGCTCAAAGAGACAGTTAATCCACTGCATCCTTTCTCAAAATTTTCAGTCGGTAACTTAGTGACCTTAGGCGGAGAGCAAGCACAGGTACGTAGCGAATTACTCGATTTCTATCAAAGCCACTACAGCGCCAACTTAATGACCCTGTGCTTAGTCGCGCCGCTTTCCCTCGACGAATTAGAAGAGTTAGCCAGCCATTATTTTAGCGGGATCCGAAACTTGAACTTAGTGAAAAATTATCCTCAAGTGCCGCTGTTTTCGGAAAATGAGCTGTTAACCCAAATCGATATCGTGCCGCTTAAGGAGCAAAAACGCTTAAGCATCAGCTTTAATTTCCCAGGCATTGACCACTACTACAAACGTAAACCTTTGACTTATATCAGCCATATTTTAGGCAATGAGAGCCATGGCAGCCTGTTGTCCTATCTTAAAGAGCAGGGACTGGTGAATAACTTGTCTGCGGGCGGCGGCGTAAATGGTTATAACTTCAAAGATTACAGTATCGGTTTACAGTTAACCGATAAGGGACTAGCGAATCTTGATGAGATTATCAGCTGCTGTTTTGAGTATATTGAGCTCATCAAAACCCAAGGCTTAGATGAATGGCGTTATTTAGAGCGCGCAAACCTGCTCAAAATGGCATTTCGCTACCAAGAGCAAGTTAAATCACTCGATTTAGCCAGTCATCTCAGCATCAATATGCATCATTATGAAGTCGAAGATTTGGTCTTTGGTGACTATCGAATGGATGGGCTGGATATTCCAGAAACCATAGCCCTACTCGAGCTAATGACACCCCACAATATGCGTCTGCAGCTTATCGCGCAATCGGTTAAAACGGATCGTAAAGCCAACTGGTATCACACGCCCTATAAAGTGCGCCCTATTGCACCTCAATCACTTGCTCGTTGGCAAGTGAGCAGTATTCGCCCAGAATTACAACTACCTGCAGCAAACCCATTTATCGTCGCCGACTCCATTCCTCGACCAGATAAGAGCGATGTCGAGGTACCAGTGATCGTTGCAGAATCGACGGGATACCGTATTTGGCACAAGAAAGATGATGAGTTTAATGTGCCCAAAGGCCACATGTATTTGTCGCTGGACTCAGAGCAGGCGAGTAAAACACCAAAACATGCCGCCCTCACCCGCCTGTATGTTGAAATGCTGCTCGATTATCTGACAGAACCAACCTATCAGGCCGAAGTTGCGGGCTTAAGCTACAATATTTATCCACATCAAGGTGGTATAACCCTGCATTTATCGGGCTTTACCGGTAATCAAGAAACCCTGTTGGCCTTGTTAATCCACAAAGCCAGAGAGCGTAATTTTACTGAAGAACGTTTTGCCCTAATTAAATCTCAACTACTGCGCAGTTGGCAGAATCTAGCGCAGGCTAAACCTATTTCACAATTGTTTACTAGTCTGACTGTCACGCTACAAAAAAGCAGTTATGAGCCTACCCGCATGGCTCAAATGCTCGAAAACATAAGCCTTGAAGATTTGCATAACCATGTACGCGCCTTTTACGAGAAGATCTATCTTGAAGGGTTAGTCTACGGGGATTGGTTAGTCTCTGAAGCACAAGCTCTCGGTAAACGCTTAGAGCACATTTTATCCTTGGTTTCGACGCCAAGCGCAGAGTCCACCAGAGAATTAGTCAATTTAACGGGTCAAGGCACCTTACTTAGAGAACTTGCAATAGATCATCAAGATAGCGCGATCATTGTGTATTACCAATCTGCAGTAGCAACGCCAGAAAAAATGGCTCTGTTTAGCTTACTAAATCACACTATGTCGTCCACCTTTTTCCATGAACTGCGCACTGAAAAACAGTTGGGCTACATGGTCGGCACAGGTTATCTGCCGCTCAATCGCCATCCAGGACTCATTTTTTATATCCAGTCACCTACGACTGGACCACTGCATTTATTAGAGGCGATAGACGAGTTTATTGCCGACTTTAATTATGCCGTGATGCAAATCACCAACGAAGAATGGGAAAGCACTAAGGTCGGTCTTATTAGTCAAATCATGGAGCACGATGCGAACCTCAAAACTCGCAGCCAACGATATTGGGTCAGTGTCGGCAACAGAGATTATCAATTTAATCAAAGAGAACTCGTCGTAGACGAAATCACTAAGCTCACCCGCACTGATTTACTCAAATTCATGATGCGTAAAATGCGCACCAAACACAGTGACCGCTTAGTCTTATTTAGCACGGGTGAACAGCACAGAACCCAGGCGGTGTTGCTGTCAGAAAAGATGATCACAGATCTCAAAACCTTTAAGCAAACGGCAGAGAAGTTTAATTTCTAAACAAAAACACTTTTACACACACATTTGTTCGTAAAGTTGGACAAACAAACAAAACCGCTACAAATTGGCCCAACTATAGTTGTATCTATCACGGTTGGGCCTAATACTGATGTAAAACATGGCGAGTCCATGTTCTCCCCCTTCTACAACGCACAATTTTACTGCATCTACATGCTGTTAAAAGGATTTTTTACCGATACCGCTTTGACAAACCCCGCACTTTCTGGAAAAGTGATGTAACACAATTGTTTCATGGCATCCTCGGATAATAAGAATAAACACTATGCCTAAAGCACTCTTTAAAATTATTTTTCTTCTAGCTATTTTCCTATCGACTGCAGAAGCGCAACAATTACCAATAGCTTTAAAAACTGAGTCCTATGGCGTTCCAGAAGGCCTATCCCAAAGTACAGTCACATCGGTCATTGAAGATAATGATGGTTACATCTGGATTGGTACTTTGAACGGATTAAATCGATTCGACGGTGAAGAATTTAAGCATTTTTTTGCACATGATCACTCAGGTCTATCTAGTTCATTTATTCAAAGCCTATTATTTGACAATAAAAAAATGTTAGTTGGAACTGACAATGGTTTAAATGTTTACGACTCAGAACTTGAATCCTTCAAAAAACAAAAAAAAATAAATGAAGCCATATGGTCTATAAATGACAATGGTGAAGTTTATACAATAGGTACTAAAAACAAGATAATTGATATTAGAAAAGATAATTTAGAAACAATAAAAACATATCAAGATGAAAGCTTTAGCTTCATAAAGAAAGCAATAAAGACCAACAACGGCTATATTATAAGAAATCATGATGGTAAAATCATTCATTATCGCGAAGATTCAACAGCTACTATTTTATCCCTACAATCTGTAGACATAGTAAAAGGCAGAAGTGGAATTTACATTTTAACATCAGATGGTATTTATAAAAAAATATCTGAAGACATACCGAAGTCTCTTGCTGGTGAGTATACAGCTCTAGCCGTGATTGATGGTCAAGTAATACAAACAAACCTTGAATCATCAGAGATAACATCAAAAGGTTATGTATTAGAAAAGAAAGAAATCACGAATCAGGTTCAAGCCTACAGAACGAATAACTATACAATAATACCTTCATTAAATATGGGGTTTATTCTAATCAGAGATAGTAGCAATATTGTAAAATCATTAATAAATCCCGCTGGAAACATTTGGTCAATAAATATTCTAGATGAAACAGAAATAGTAACATCCGATGACACCAATGAAATTGAAATATACAATTCAAACTTTAATTTGGTTCGAAAAATAGATACAGGCATGACGGGCCCTAAATATGTAGCAAAATATAAAGATTCCTTAGTGGTCGGAGGAAAAAATGGTTTGTACATATTGGGAACTACTAAAAGTGAAAAGCTGCTAAATGATAATATCGTTGCACTTTATAAGAATCCAGCCGATGACCAAATAGTTGTTGGCAGCAATAACTCAACCATATATAAAATAGACCTGCGCACAAATGAAAAAATACAAACCATTCAACTAAAGAATGAAAACCCATTGTTTAAAATATTATTAACGGTAGATAGTAGCATACTTCTTGCCACACAAGGTGGATTAATAAAAATAACGCCTAGCGGCGAAGAAATAACACTGTTCAATAAAGATTTTGTTTACTGTGTTGCAGATACACCTGAATCTTACATATTTGGAACAAGAACATCTATATACTCTCTTAATAAAATAAATTACATAACTACTGAAATTTACAACACAAATAAACCTTTTTATTCCATCGCTACAGACCTCAAAGGTGAATTCGCTGCATCATCAATTAACGAACTAATATTAAGTGATAACGGTGCAATATATCGAATACCCACAAACTATGGTAGCCAAGAGGAATACAACACTCAAAGCGGAATATATTGGCAACAAAATTTTTTATTTGGTGGCATTTCAGGAATAAGTCTAACCAGCAAGAGTGAAATTAAATATCAGATAACAAAACACAAGATAAAAACCAATATAAATGAACTCTTAGTTTTCAATAAAGAAGTAAAAATAAACAGTGCGTTTTTAGAAAAAAGCATTTCTAAATCAGATGTTATAAATTTGAAATACTCTGACTATCCATTTACACTGAAATTTAACTCTCCTCATTCAAGCCAAAAAAACATTGAATATTTTTATAATCTTAATGGATTGTCAGACTCATGGATTACAGCGAAAGGAACAAACTCGGCAACTTATACAAACCTTTCTCCAGGTAATTATATGTTCAACGTTTATGCCGAAAATCCTATAACAAGAGATAAAGGTCCAATAAAATCACTCAGTATCTATATATCTCCTCCATGGTGGCTATCTTATTGGGCAAAATTAATTTACTTCATAACTACATTGCTAATAACTTTTTTTATTATTAAAGCTGTGTTACGAAAAAGAGAAGTGCAACGCCAAATTGCTCTAAGTGAAGAAAGATTAAAACTATCACTATGGGGAAGTGGTGATGAAATGTGGGACTGGGATATAGAAACCGGCAACATTTTTCGTTCCAATATCTGGGGAGCACTTGAATTTCCCCGTGATGGACATCGCTCGGGTAAATCAGATGAAGAGAGTAATATACATCCAATGGATCAAGAGCGTGTTCGAGAAGCGCTCAATAAGCATTTTTATGGTGAAACAGATCATTTCGAAGCAGCATACCGAGTTAAAGGTAAAGACGAAAATTGGGTATGGATCTTAGACCGCGCCAAAATTGTAGAGCGGGATGACAAAGATAATGCCCTGCGTATGACAGGTACGATTAAAAATATTAGTCAATTTAAACAAAAAGAAGAGCAACTAAAACTCTTTGAAAAAGCCATTGAAAATATTTCTGAAGGCATGTTTATCCTAGACAGTGAATACCGTTTTGTCGAAGTTAATGAAGCTTGCTGTAAGATTTCATTACGTAACCGAACTGATTTTATTGGCAACGTACTCACATTTGATTTATATCCTGAAACCTTCTCCACCCAAATCAGGACCATGTTGAAGCAACAAGGTCGCTGGGCAAATGAAGTCGAAGCCGCAAGAGGAGATAAAAGTCACTTCCATATGGAGCTCACTATCGATGCTATCTATGATGAGTTAGGCGAATTGTCACACTATGTCGGGGTTTTTTCAGATATATCTAGACGTAAGCAGCAAGAAGAAGAGCTTAGAAAACTAACCAACAATGATCTCTTGACTGGACTCCCAAATCGCTCCAACTTGCAAGTGACCTTAAGTAACCTAGTGAATCGAGAAATAGCCCATGCGTTAATGGTACTTGATCTTGATAATTTTAAACGTATTAATGATTCCTTAGGTCACCAGATTGGAGATACATTATTAAAGCTCGTTGCTGCCCGCATTAAGTCATTACTTCCTAAAAATACCAGTATTTACCGTCTAGGCGGAGATGAATTCGCCATTGTATTAGATAAAGGCTCAGATATAAGTGCCTGCGCAGCTATCGCTAACCGTATTATCGAAGGGCTAAAACCCGCTTTTGAAGTGAGTAATGAACAACTAGTCCTAGGATTAAGTATAGGTATAGTACTATTTCCAGAAGATGAGCAAAGTGAGCAAGCATTACTGAGGAAAGCAGACATTGCGATGTACCATGCAAAGTCTGCTGGAGGTAATTGCTATCAGTTTTATTCAGAGCCATTAAATCAACATGCGATTAGGCAGTTAGAAATAGAGAATCTCATACGTGAAGGCTTAAAAGATGATCTTTTTGAAGTTTATTATCAGCCTAAGGTTGATCTTAAACGCGGTAAAATTGCAGGCATGGAGGCTTTAGTCAGATTAAATCATCCAGTACATGGCTTGATACCCCCAAATGATTTTATTCCACTTGCTGAAGAAAACGGTTTAATTGTTGAAATTGGTGAAATCGTCCTACGCAAAGCCTGTTTCGCAGCGCAGAAATGGCGTGAACAAGGAATATTCAGCGGCAGAGTCGCCGTCAATTTATCGTCACGTCAATTTGCACTGCCCGATATTCAACAGCGAATAGAGTCAATATTAAGACTCACCAAACTCCCCGCATGTCATCTTGAATTAGAAATAACTGAAGGTACCGTCATTAAGCAGCCGGAAACGGCGATTATTGTCATGCAGCAACTGGCGAAAATGGGCGTCAGCTTGGCACTCGATGATTTCGGCACTGGCTACTCGTCCCTTTCATACTTAAAACGTTTCCCGATTCATACTTTAAAAATTGATAAAGCTTTTGTTGACGATATTGATAAGTCTGATCGCGATCTCAAAATGGTCGATTCTATTATCACTATCGCCCATAACATGGGGCTTTCTGTTGTGGGTGAAGGAGTAGAACAGACTGCGCAATTAAACATTTTACGAGCACTTAACTGTGAAGAGATTCAAGGCTACATCTTCAGTAAAGCGATAAAGGAATCTGATTTTACCTTATTATTGCAAGAAGATATGACTAAGCTGAAGGAAATAAAAACATAAAGATATCATTTAAACAACTACTCCAGGTGTAATTTTAAACATTGGCACAACAACTGCAATGATTTGTTCAGTGTCAAAAAATTATTATATTAACTTACCCTGAGAGAGAATTTAGAATGATTAAAGGAATATTCACTGTTTTTGCATTAACATCGTCATTTGTTGCTGTAAGCACTTGTACGACATCAAATAACATCGATACACTTTCAGCAGCACCTAATGTCCGCTTTAAACCTGTTGAGCTGGCTGCAGCGCCTAATGTCCGCTTTAAACCTCTTGAACTGGCTGCAGCGCCTAATGTCCGCTTTAAACCTGTTGAACTGGCTGCAGCGCCTAATGTCCGCTTTAAACCTGTTGAACTGGCTGCAGCGCCTAATGTCCGCTTTAAACCTCTTGAACTGGCTGCAGCGCCTAATGTCCGCTTTAAACCTCTTGAACTGCCTGCAGCGCCTAATGTCCGCTTTAAATCTGTTGAACTGGCTGCAGCGCCTAATGTCCGCTTTAAACCTGTTGAACTGGCTGCAGCGCCTAATGTCCGCTTTAAATCATTAGAAGTAGCTGCAGCGCCAAATGTTCGTTTTACCGAAACAACTTTTGCTTAATAGAAATTTTTTATTAAGGAGCTAACATGCTAAATTCAATCAAAAAAGCACTCGGTTTATCCAAGCCAGCGCGTAAAAAAGTTAAGTTGCCTGAAGGCTTAAACCACCTTGAAGTTATTTCTGCGAAAGGTTGGTGGAATTAATTAAAATTCTGTGGTTATGGGTCTAACTCATGCACAGTGATAACAAGTTAAGCTAGCGCAGCTTTAAAACTAAAGGGAGCATTGGCTCCCTTTAGTTTTATATGAATATGAAAAGTGTGAAAAAATATGTCATAACATACTGATAGATTAGCTATTTAACATCCCTTCCTCACTACAACGGATTTTCCTCAAGGCTAAATGACTGTGTGTCGTAAAAAGTGGGTAAGCCAGTGGCCCGAGCACAAAACCCAGTAATGCCCAATACGTAACAGAAAGGCCTACGGTAAATGCAGCTGAGCCGAAGTACCAAGCCGAGATTAATGCGATAAAGATAACCAGCAAAACCACAAACCACCTCTTTAAAAACAACTAAATAAATCATAAAGGTAGAGAAATTAATTCCTCATTAAAATGCGGATGCTACTCGCGTAGTCTTGGTGATTGATGCACATGTTAAATACGTCATTTTAACGGCAGGATAAAAAGTTTTCCGCACTATGCATAAACGAGCAACACTCATTCATCGCTACGCTCTTAGTACAGAACACGTAACACTGAACTCTCGATAAAGGGCTCGGATTATACAAGATCCACATCCCAATATGAACATTTTTTAGGCAAAAACATGCCTTATGGCAATAAAAAAAACGGCAATAATCTGCCGTTTTTTGTTCAACCTTGATTGACTAAGACCTAGATTAACTATGACTTAGATTCACTGAAACTTAGAAAAAGTGCGCGTTTTCTTGAGCCATGGTTTTTAAGCGCTCACAAGGTTCGAATCTGCTACCCAATTGGCTTTGATAACCTTCAAGAATTCGCACTAAGTTCGCGGCACCCAAAGTGTCAATATAGTGGAATGGGCCACCGAGGAATGGCGGGAAGCCAATACCGAAAATGGCGCCAATATCACCATCTCTTGGCGATGCGATAATACCGTCTTCTAAACAACGCACCGCTTCGTTGAGCATTTGTACGACACAACGCTCGGCAACCGCTTTTGCATCTTTATTGGTGCCAGGCTTAATGCCTAACACGCCATAAACACTCTCATCGACAGCTTTAGCTTTCTTACTCGATGCGCCGTATTGATAGAAACCTTTACCATTTTTACGGCCTTTACGATCGTCACCCAAAAGCTTGTCAAAAGCCGCTGGCGCTTTAAAACGTTCACCCAATTCTTTTTCGAGGATTGGTGAAATCTTAGCGCCCACGTCGATACCCACTTCGTCGAGTAAAGTAATAGGGCCCACAGGGAAACCAAACTTAACCAGCGCTTTATCAAGATGTTCAACACTTTGGCCTTCAAGTAATAATTGCGCGGCCTCGTTCATGTAGAGCGCAAGAATACGGTTCACGTAGAAACCCGCGCCGTCTTGCACCACTATCGGTGTTTTACCTTGCTTACGGGCAAATGCGACCGTGGTCGCAATGGTTTCTGGCGACGTTTTAGCATGGGCAATCACTTCCACCAGCGGCATTTTCTCTACTGGCGAGAAATAATGCAGACCAATCACGTTCTCAGGACGCGTTGCCGCTTCGGCGATTTGGCTAATAGGCAAAGATGAGGTGTTTGACGCAAAAATAGTGTGCTCACCACACTCACGCTCAATGTCTTTCACCATTTGATGCTTAAGCGCTAAGTCTTCAAATACCGCTTCCACAACGATGTCGGCATCTTTAACGCCTTTATATTCAGTCGTTGTGGTCATCAGTGCCATTAAGTTGTCACGGGTAGCAGGCGTCATATGACGGCGCTTAACCCCTTTATCCAACAGCTTGTAGGCGTAAGCTAATGCATTGCTTAAACCTTTTTCGCTGATGTCTTTGACACGAACGGGGATTTTGGCCTTGGTCGTTGTGACAGATGCGATACCGCCCCCCATTAAACCGCCACCTAAGATCACCGCTTTTTTCACTTTGCGCGGGCTCGCACCTTCAGCGCCAGTTTCTTTCTTCATTTCTGTGGTTGCGAAGAAAATACTGCGCAGCGCTTCAGACTCTTTCGATACCACTAATTCGGCAAAATGACTGGCTTCGACTTCTAAACCCTTTTGCATGCCCTTAGCAATTCCTTGACGCACGCAGTCAATGATCTTGGCAGGCGCAGGATAATTACCTTGGGTTTTCTTTTCGACCTGCTTAGTCGCTTGATCGAAAATAATGTTACGGCCGAAACTCGTGCCTTCAAGCACTTGATTAACGAGTGACTTTTTAACTGGTTTTGGTGCACGTTTACCCGCAAGCGCCATCTCAACTGCGGTTTGTAGCAAAATTGTCTGCGGCACAACATCATTCACTAAGCCCATTTTCAAGGCTTGCTTAGGACGAATTTGTTTACCGGTTAGCATCATATCTAAGGCGGTGGTAATGCCGACTAAACGAGGCAAACGTTGAGTCCCGCCGCCGCCTGGCAATAAGCCAAGTTGGACTTCTGGTACGCCGAGCATAGTCTTGCCATCATCGCTACATACCCTTTGATGACAAGCTAAGGCTAACTCTAAACCACCGCCTAAACAGGCACCATGGATTGCGGCAACCACAGGAATCGTTAAGGCTTCTAGCTCATTAAAAACCACATGGCCTTGCTGGGATAAGGCTTTGGCATCGCCTGCCGTTTTACAGGCATCGAGCATAGAAATATCTGCGCCCGCAACAAAAGAATCTTTTTTACCTGAGATCAGCACTAAACCGCGAATGCTCGAATCACTTTTGATCTCGGCCAGAATCTCACTGATTTCAGGGCCAAACTGCGCTTTTAGGGTGTTCATGGTTTCGCCAGGAACATCCATAGTCAGGATGGCAATGCCATCGTCGCGGCGGGTTAAATTAAAGGTCTTTTCCATGCCGATTACTCCACTTCCACTATCATTGCCACGCCCAAACCACCAGCCGCACAGGCTGTTGTTAGGCCAGTTCCACCACCACGGCGCTTAAGCTCACGACACACTTGTGTGATCAAACGGGTTCCCGTTGCTGCAAAAGGATGGCCGTAGGCAAGCGAGCCGCCGAGCACGTTAAACTTGCTCATGTCGATTTCACCAATAGCACGGTTACGGCCGAGTTTTTCTTCGGCAAATTTTTTCGAAGCAAACATCTGCATATTCGCTAATGTCTGCGCCGCAAAGGCTTCATGCATTTCAATCAGGGTAAGATCTTCAAGCTCCATTCCAGCACGTTTCAGCGCCAGTGGCGTCGCGTAAGAGGGCCCCATCAGCATGTCTTGCCACACATCAATGGCGCTAAAGGCATAGCTCTTAATGTAACCAATTGGTTGATAACCTAAGGCTTTCGCTCGACCTTCGCTCATCAGGATAATCGCTGAGGCACCGTCAGTCAGTGGCGTACTGTTGGCCGCCGTCACAGTACCATGTTGTTTATCGAATGCAGGACGCAGCTTAGCGTATGACTCCAGTACCGAGTTTTCGCGGATATTGTTATCGCGATCGATAAACTGTTTATACGGCGGCACATGGGCAACCATCACTTCGTCACGAAGATGGCCCGAAGCCCAAGTTTCACTCGCTAAGGTGTGCGAGCGGTGCGCTAAAGCATCTTGATCGGCGCGGCTAATATTGTAGGTTTTTGCCATTTGCTCAGCGGTTTGTCCCATAGACAAGCCCGTTGAGTACTCGGCAACGGCAGGCGGTACAGGTAATAAATCCTTAATGCCTAAACGACGGAAAATTTGTAGTTTTTGCCCAAAGCTACGGGCTTTATTCAGATCGACTAACGCATGGGCTAATTTTTTCGACACGCCGATAGGCAAGACAGATGAAGAGTCGGCGCCGCCCGCAATACCGATTTCGATATTGCCCGTCATGATAGATTCGGCCACGTTTACGGCAGATTGAAAGCTAGTCGCACAGGCGCGAGTGACACTATAGGCATCGGTCGACACATTCATGCCAGTACCGAGTACGATTTCACGGGCGATGTTAGGTGCAGCGGGCATTTGCACCACTTGTCCATAGACCAGCTGCTCAATCAGCTTAGGGTCCAGTTCAGAGCGCGCCAATAATTCATTGACCACCATTTTGCCCATATCGAGCGCCGATACACCGTGGAATGCCGTGGCTTGCTTTGCAAATGGCGTTCTTAAACCCGCTACAATTGCGATACGCTCACCCTTGGCGTTCGTAACCTGTTGTCTATCACTCATTTGTCACCCTCTTTATGTGCGCAATCGCTGAGAGATTTCAGGCGGCGCTAGCTATTTCCGTGTTTGACCCATTGTTTTACGGCGAAAAACGCCCAATAACAGGTCTGACCATTAAAGTGTGATCTGATTCTAACTTCTTGTCAGCAAGTTTTAAACACCTGTTTGTTTTTTTAACACTAGCCAAACCCTAAGGGAATTCTTTACCATATCCGTTGTCTATAGCCCACACACGCATTTTCAACATAATAAAACGAGTAGGATCATGCCTTTGAGTCGCTTCCATGCATTACGCACTTACCTAAATAAGGTTGTTTTAGGGCAGCCAGTATTGACCGAAAATCTGCTCATTGCCTTAATTGCCAATGGCCACTTATTAGTTGAAGGTCCACCGGGACTGGCCAAGACCCGTGCGGTGAAAGCCTTATGTGACGGGGTTGAGGGCGATTTCCACCGCATTCAATTTACCCCAGATCTGCTGCCTGCCGATTTAACCGGCACAGATATTTATCGCTCGCAAACCGGCACCTTCGAGTTTGAAGCCGGACCGATTTTCCACAATTTGATCTTGGCAGACGAAATTAACCGCGCCCCCGCCAAAGTACAATCAGCCTTATTAGAAGCCATGGCCGAAGGTCAAGTCACCGTCGGTAAGCACAGTTATAAGCTGCCACCGCTGTTTTTAGTGATGGCAACCCAAAATCCATTAGAAAACGAAGGCACTTATCCCCTGCCCGAAGCACAGCTTGACCGTTTTTTAATGCACTTGAATCTTGATTACCCGAGCGGCGAGACTGAAATCGAAATTCTGCGCCAATCCCGTAAAGAAGCACTCACCCACGAATTGCCGACCACTGAGCCGATTGCACAAGCCGATGTGTTTGCCGCCCGTGACGAAGCCATGGAAATCTATCTCGCCGAGCCACTCGAAAAATACATAGTCGAAATCGTTATGGCGACCCGCGAGCCTTTGCGTTACAGCGAAGACTTAGCGAAATGGCTTGAGTACGGTGTCAGCCCACGCGCCACTATTTCGTTAGAACGCTGCGCCCGCGCCCGCGCTTGGCTGCACGAGCGAGACTTTGTTTCACCGGAAGACATTCAAGCCGTTGCACCGAATGTGTTAAGACACAGATTATTACTCAGCTATCAGGCACAAGCCGAAGGCGTCAGCCGCGATCAGGTGATCAACCACATCTTGAGTCAAGTAGCAGTACCTTAACGGTGAAGATAAAGGTGAAATAAGATGAGTGACACTGCGCGACTCTCAGCCTCGGCCGATGGCTTGCCGCTGTTTGCCGATGGCTTGCATTTAACCGAGCAAGAGCTGCTGGCGTGCCAAAATATCGCCCGCGCTATGCCGGAGCGTTACAGCCGTGCCCGCGCTAATTTAGCGGGCCATCGCAGCAGCTTAATCAAAGGCCGCGGGATGGAGTTTGCCGAGGTGCGCCACTATCAACAGGGCGACGATGTGCGCACCATTGATTGGCGCGTCACCGCTCGCACGGGCAAAACCCACACTAAGTTATTTGTCGAAGAACGTGAGCGCCCTATTCTGTTGTTAATCGACTTGAGCCAAAGTCTCTATTTTGGCTCAAGTTTATTGCTGCAATCGGTGCAAGCAGGACACCTTGCGACCACCTTAGGTTGGAATGCCATTAACCATGGCGATAGACTCGGCGCCTTGATCGCGTGCGAGTCTGAGCATCTGGAGCTTAAACCCCGCAGCCGTCGTCAGGGCATATTGCAATTGATCTCAGGCCTGCGCCGTGTACATGAGAATCAACTCAATCATGTTGGCAGCGGCCAGCGCGATCCTAATCATATTCTGCGCGCGTGTCAGCGATTACAACGTATCGCTAAACCCGGCTCCTTGGTTTGGATAGTGACCGATGGCAGCCATTTTAGCCCCCAATGTATCGCGCCATTAACCGAGCTTAAACGTCATTGCGATGTGGGCGCCTACCTGATTACCGATCCCCTGCGCCAAGGGACACTGCCGTTACCGCACAACTTTAGTTTGCCGGTACGGGATGGGGATGAAGACTTAGTGCTCACCCGCCACAGTTATCAGGCTTGGCTTGATATCCAGCTGCGTCAGCAAAGGGACTTTATCGCCATGATGCAGCAACTGCGCGTGCGCACCCAGCTCATCGATGCGGGTGCTCCCCTAGCCCATCAATTGGAATTATTGCGTTAACTATGGATCCAGCAACAGTGAATTCAGAAATAGTGACACCAGTGATAGCAAATCCACAGGCTGCAGTCCCTATGGCTTCAGCGCCAAACCCAGCGCTGGCGGATCTGCAGGATATTATTCATCCCGATCCAATCGGCGCTTGGCCTTGGGCAATCGGTTATTGGCTAGTCCTCGGGCTCGTGATTGCTCTCATCACACTCTTAGTGATCTGGCTAAAAAAAAGCGCCCGTGACTTTGCGCCGAAAAAAGCCGCGAAACAGTTACTCAGTCAGCTTGATAGACAAGCGCCATCCTATATCTCTGACGTTAATAGCCTATTAAAGCGTACCGCCATGAGTTATATCAGCAGAGATGCAATAGCCTCCTTAGATGGTGAAGCTTGGGCGACGTGGCTAGACAGCTATTTACCCGCGCCTAAACGCCAACGTATTGGCGCCTTGTTGGCCAAACGTCATCAGCCAACGCCGTTGACCTTAGCTGAAGCCAATGAGTTACATGAACTCGCAAAAGCTTGGTTGGCATCGAAAGTAAAACTGAGTGCGCCTGAGCCGACTCTTGTTCAAGCTAAGGGCTACGTTCAAGCGAGTGGCAACGCTCAAGCTAAAAGCCAAGCGCCAATCCAGCCAGCTGACACCAAACAACCGGAGGCACAATGTTAACAATTGCATGGCCTTGGCTATTGATATTACTGCCTTTACCTTTGATTTTTTGGCGCCAACAAACCGTACAAGTGGATGGTGGCCGGCTACAACTCCCCGGAATAAGCCAAACAGGTAAACAAAGCTTAGCGGCCAACACGCGTCAGAGCCGCAAACGCTACTGGCTGATGTGGTGCCTATTAGTGCTCGCTATTGCTCGTCCGCAATGGCTTGGCGAACCTATCGAACTGCCGAGCCAAGGCCGCGATCTGATGATGGCGGTGGATTTATCCGGCAGTATGCAGATTGAAGACATGGTGGTAAATGGTAAAACCGTTGACCGTTTCACTTTAATTCAGCACGTTGTCAGTGACTTTATCGAGCGCCGCAAAGGCGATCGTATCGGTTTAATTCTCTTTGCCGATCACGCCTATTTGCAGGCGCCGCTCACCCAAGACAGACGTTCAGTGGCGCAATTTTTAAAAGAAGCACAAATCGGCTTAGTCGGTAAACAAACCGCCATAGGTGAAGCTATCGCGCTGGCGGTAAAGCGTTTCGATAAAATGGACGAGAGTAACAGAGTGTTGATTTTATTGACCGACGGCTCTAACAACGCGGGCAATATTGAGCCAGAGCAGGCGGCGCAAATTGCCGCTAATCGTAAAGTCACTATTTACACTGTCGGTGTCGGTGCCGATGTGATGGAGCGCCGCACACTCTTTGGCCGCGAGCGGGTTAATCCCTCGATGGATCTGGATGAAAACCAGCTTAAGCATATCGCCGACGTCACCCACGGTCGTTATTTCCGCGCCCGCAACAGCCAGGAGCTCGACCAGATTTACCAAGAAATCGATAAACTCGAACCTGTAAGTCGCGATCAGTTAAGCTATCGTCCGCAGGCAGATTTGTTCTATTGGCCGCTGGCACTGGCGTTACTGACGAGCCTGTGGATTGCCTTAGGTCAATTGCCGCTGTTTGAAGCGCGCCGCGTTAAACCCTCTGTCGCAACCACTTCACAGGGGAACATTAAATCATGAGCCTACATTTTATTCGCCCAGAATGGCTACTCGCCCTAGTGCCACTGGCTTTAGTGTTGTTGAGTTTATGGCGACAACACGAGAGCCACAGCGCGTGGAATCGTTATATTGCGCCGCACTTAGCCAAAATATTGGTCACCCAAGGCAGCAAGAAATCCCGCCGTCCGCTGCATTTATTAGCTTTCACTTGGCTGATTGCGACTTTTGCGCTCGCCGGACCTGCGGTTAATAAACAGTCCTTACCTGTGTTTGCCGCCGAGCAAGGCCGCGTACTGGTGATGGACATGTCTGTGTCTATGTTCGCTACCGATCTGGCGCCGAACCGTTTAACCCAAGCTAAATTTAGGGCTACGGATCTGCTGCGTAATCTTAAAGAAGGTGAAACAGGTTTAGTCGCCTTTGCCGGCGATGCCTTTACTATCAGCCCGTTAACGCGTGATACCGGCACGCTACTCAATTTATTGCCGACCTTAAGCCCTGAAATCATGCCCGTTCGTGGCTCAAACTTAGCGGCAGGTTTAACCCAAGCTAAAACGCTACTGGCTCAGGGTGGGCATATTCGCGGTGATATTATCCTGATGACAGATGGCATAACCGCAGCCCAATTTGATGACGCTAACTCGGCATTAAGTGGCACGCAATATCGTCTTGCCGTCGTCGCTTTTGGTACCAGCCAAGGCGCGCCAATTCGTCTACCCGATGGACAATTGCAGCGCGACAGCAGCAACGAGGTCGTTGTGGCCAACACTGACTTTGGCCTGCTGCAAAAACTGGCAGCGGATAACAAAGGCGTGTTAATCCAAAATCGTACCGACGGCAATGATCTGGCCCAATTACAACATTGGTTAAGTGATACGGGCGATGCCAAAGCCACAGATCTTGACGGTGAAACCTGGCAGGATCTCGGCCCTTATCTCGCCCTGCTATTACTGCTGCCCGCCCTTTTCAGCTTTAGGCAAGGAATCGTGGCAAGCGTTGGATTTGCCACTCTCATTAGCGGTTTACTGCTCGCGGCCGCGCCTCAGCCTGCCCATGCCAGTGTGTGGGACAATGCCTGGGACAATGTGTGGAAAACGCCAGATCAGCAAGCGATGCAGGCCTATCAATCCCAAGATTATGCCAACGCCGCTAAGCAGTTTGAGTCGCCCCAGTGGCGTGGCAGCGCCCAATATAAGGCCGGTGATTATGAGCAAGCGCTGAAAACCTTCGAGCAAGATAGCTCAGCCCAAGGCCTCTACAATCAAGGCAATGCGTTGATGCAACTCGGTAAACCCGATAAGGCAAAGGAGCGCTATCAAGCCGCACTTGAAAAACAAGCCGATTTCCCTGCGGCAAAGGCCAACCTTGAACTGGCTGAAAAGCAATTGAAAGAGCAGCAAAAGCAGCAAGGTAAAAACGATCAACAGGATAAAAACCAAGATCAACAAGGCGATCAGCAGTCCGGTGAACCCAATTCAGGTGACCAACAGTCTGGCGACCAACAATCCGGTAATCAACAGTCGCAGGATAAACAACAATCTGACCAAGATAGCGCTCAGAAAGATAAGCAAGATCAAACGGGACAAGAGTCTCAGGATCAACAGGACAATGCCAATCCTGAGCAAAGTTCTGATCAAAGCTCTGAGCAGCAAAAAGCGGATGAGCAACAGTCTGAGCAGGATAAGCAAAATGGCAATGCTCAGGAAAAGCAGGATGAAGCTCAGCAAGATCCCGTGAAAGATAAAGCGCAACAGGATCAACAAGCCAAGCAGCAAAATGCCGAGCAGGATGCAAAGGACAATTCACCTGTAGATAATGAAGCTAAGATGCAAGCGCAGGCTAACGCCGATGCCGAGGAGCAAAAATCCGCTGAGCAAGCAAAGCAAAGCGTTGGCGCCAAAGAAGCTCCTGAGAAAGATGCGCAAGATAAACAAGAAGCCGCTATGAGTGAATCTGTCGAAGCGCCGCTAACTAATAGCGAACCGCTTCCCGCAGAAATGCAGCGAGCGCTGAGGGGCGTGAGTGAAGACCCCCAAGTGTTACTTCGCAATAAAATGCAGTTGGAATATCAAAAACGCCGTCAAAATGGCCAAATATCAAAGGATAACGAACAGTGGTGATCAGACAATTTTTTATCCTGCTACTCCTTGCCATCGGAGTGGCCCATCCCGCCTTTGCACTCAGCAAAATTGAGGCATCGGTCGATCGCAATCCTGTGATGGAGGGCGAATACTTTGTGCTCAATATCAGCGTCGATGATGAAATCGATACCGGCAAGCTAGACACGTCCGCCCTGCTGAAAGACTTTATTGTTGGCCGCACTAGCGTGAGTCGCAGCACACAGATCATGAACTTCGATGCGGTCAAAGAGACTCGCTGGCAAGTGTTGCTCGCGCCAAAACAAAAAGGCCAGTTAACCATTCCAGCCTTTACTATTGATGGCATCAGCTCGGCGCCGATCCCACTCAAAGTGGTCGAAACGGGCAGCCAGCCCGCGCAAATGAACAACCTATTCATCGATGCTAAAGTGTCAACTGACGAAGCCTATGTCGGGCAGCTCATTACCTACAAGGTAAAACTCTATCTGGCGGTAGAATTACAAAGGGGCGTATTGAGCGCACCTGTCATCGAAGGCGCGCAGATCAAACAAATCGGCGAAGATAAGGATGGCTCTGAGATAGTCGATGGCCGTCGTTACCGCGTGATTGAACGCACCTATGGCATCATTCCCGACTTACCCGGCCAAGTGAACATCAAAGGCGCAACCTTTGCGGGCGATGTGCTCGTCGAATCCCAACGCCGCGGCGGCATGTTTGGCTTTAATGAAAGCCGCCCCATGCAAGCGGGCGCGCCCTCACTCACAGTGCAAGTGAATCCTGCACCGACAAGTTTCCAAGGCCAATGGCTGGTTGCCGATTTAGTGGTGTTAAAAGAGAACTTCCCTGAGGATATTAAAGAATTTACCGTCGGTAGCCCTATTACTCGCACTATGACTTTATTGGCTTCCAATGCCGATGAAAATAGCCTGCCAGATATAGTGCAAACCCTGCCTAATGAACTGAAGTCATACCCGGAGAAACCTCAGCGGCAAACCTTTGTGCGCGATGCACAAATTGTCTCCCAGTACAGTATTACGTCGGCAATCGTTCCCAGCAAAGCGGGAACATTTACCCTACCCGAAGTCAAAGTGCCTTGGTGGAATCCGCACCTTAAACGTCAAGAAACCGCGACGCTCCCCGCACGCACCATAGTGGTAACTGGCGGTGCCGTCACAGATGCGCCCCCCCAAGCCGCTTGGCAAGCAAATTCAGCGGCCGACAACAATGGCTCCTGGATGATTAAGGTGTTTGCGGCGCTATGGCTGATCACTCTCATCGCTTGGATCATCACTTTAATCGCTTGGCGCCGCGCCTTAAAAAAACCATCGGCCGCCTCGACTGCGCTTAACGCTTCAATGAGTTCGGCACCATCGGCGAATATTGCGGGGCTACAAGGATTGGAGCAAGCCTGTGCCAGTGGCGATGTGAGCCGCATTATGTTGCAGTTACAGCGCTACTTCAGCGAGTTACAGCAAGCGCCTATGACACTAGATAAGATTGCCGAGCAGTCACCGCAACTCGCACAGGCGATACAGCAATTGCAAATTACCGCCTACAGTGCGAAGGCCGATGCCAGCAGCCATACTGACAGTGCGAATACTAACAATGCTAATACTAACAAGCTGAGCGCCGAGTCCGCCGCATTGCTTAACGCAGTTAAGGCTTGTGAGCATAAACATTTAAACCCAAAATCGGCGCCATTAAGGCCACTGAATCCTAAGTAAATTATGGGGTTAATGACAGAGAAGCGAGCTCAACTATGCTAAACATTCAGCCACCAAGCCGAAAAATTAAAAATGTTTGCTAACTGGCGTAAGAAATCCGTCGAGCCCGCGGTCTCTTCTGACATGCTAAGTAAACAACGACGATACAACAGCCTAGTCAAGGCGCTGCATGCAGACATCTTCCGCTACGCCTACTGGTTATGCGGCGATAAACACGTGGCTGAAGACATTACCCAAGAAACCTTCTTGCGGGCGTGGCGCTCTTTGGATTCCCTTAAGGATGATAAAGCGGCGAAGGCATGGCTTATCACGATTCTTAGGCGTGAGAATGCGCGGCGTTTCGAGCGTAAACAGTTCGATTATTCCGACGTTGAGCAAGATACCTTAGAGGACAATATCTCTAATAGCAGTGAAGAGCAGACCGAGCAATACCTGATCCGTCGGCAAATTGGCAAGCTGGATATCGAATACCGCGAGCCACTCTTACTGCAACTGATTGGTGGCTTTAGCGGCGATGAAATTGCCGAGCTGATGGAGCTCAATCGCAACACCGTAATGACGCGTTTATTTCGGGCGAGGAGCCAATTGAAAGAATTACTTGAGAAAAATGATGTGAGAGGTCAATCCAATGGATGAGCTTAAATTTAGACGTCAAGCTTATGAAGATCCTCATAATCAAGATGCTGATTTTCTGGCGCAAATTAATGCTAAGCCAGAAAACCAAGCCTTAATCAATGAGCTCAAAAACCTTGATACCAAACTGACAAATGCATTGAAAGTAGAAGTGGCGGACGATCTCGCCGATAAACTGATTTTGCGTCAGCAGTTACAACAACACCATAAACACCGCCGTCAAACGGGCTTTTTAGTGGCGATGGCGGCCTCGGTGGCATTTGTGGTGGGGATCAGTTTTAGTCTATTGCGTTTAGGGCCAATCGATTTAGCTGAACATGCACTGGCCCATGTCTACCATGAAGGTGTTGCCTTACAGGTGGATCAAAACGTCAACTTTAATCAGGTCAATGCGCAGCTCGCGTCGATGAAAGACTTTGGCAATGCAAAGTTCACCCAACAACCAGGCAAAGTGTATTACACCTCCTATTGTGATTTTCAAGGGGTGAAAAGCCTGCACTTAGTACTACAAGGCGAGCAAAGCAAGGTTACACTCTTTATCGTGCCACTCGAAAAACGTATGGTGTTAGACAAAACCTTCGCCGATGGCAAATACCAAGGAATGGGCTTTGAAACACCCGATGCGTTTATTTTGCTCATAGGTGAAGATAAAGCAGACCTTAGCTACGTGAAAGACGAAATCAAGAATACCTTTATCTAACCATATATTATATTTACCATTTTTAAATTAACCTCCGATATTTCAATGCAATCGGAGGTTAGATTTTAATCACACTTCTATCTGCTAATGGGCGATTGTTCAAACATCTGGTAGCATGCTTGCCACTTTTAATAATAACAAGATGGGAAAAGGCAAGATGACGATTGAAACCCCGATTTTAATCACATTTGTTGGTTACTTAGTATTGATGATGGGCATAGGTTTTTGGGCTTACCGTGCTACCGATACTGTTGATGATTATATTTTAGGTGGCCGCAAAATGGGCCCCGCTGTGACCGCACTCAGTGTGGGTGCATCCGATATGTCAGGTTGGCTGTTACTGGGTTTACCCGGCGCAGTTTACTTAGGCGGCTTAGGTGAAGCTTGGATTGGCATAGGATTAATTTTTGGCGCTTGGCTAAACTGGCTATTTGTCGCCAGACGACTGCGTATTTACACTCAACTCGCCGATAACGCCCTCACCTTACCGGATTTCTTCGAGAAACGTTTCCACGATACCCAGGGCTATCTCAAGCTCGTCTCCGCAATCACTATTTTAGTGTTTTTCACTTTCTATGCTTCCTCAGGCATGGTCGGTGGTGCGATTCTGTTTGAAAAAGTTTTTGGTCTCGATTACACAGTGGCACTAGTGATTGGCTCAGCCATCATAGTCGGTTATACCTTTATTGGTGGCTTCTTTGCCGTGTGTTGGACAGACTTCTTTCAAGGCTGTTTGATGCTTGTCGCCCTCTTAATCGTCCCCTTTGCCGTTTTCTCTCACCCTGAAAGCCACGCCGGAATTGAAACTATCGATCCTGCGATGTTGGCCTTGGTCAGCGACAAAACCACAGTGATAGGCATGTTGTCTTTACTCGCATGGGGTCTTGGCTATTTTGGTCAGCCGCATATTTTGTCGCGCTTTATGGCGATAGGCAGTGCCGATGCCCTGCCCTTGTCACGCCGTATTGCAATGAGCTGGATGGTGTTATCTCTCATTGGCGCGTTAGCCACAGGTATCGCAGGCTCGCTCTATTTCGCCAAAGAGCCATTAGCCAATTCTGAAACGGTATTTATCCATTTAGCTCAAGCGGCGTTTAACCCATGGATTGGTGGGCTATTAATTGCCGCTATTTTATCGGCAATCATGAGTACTATCGACTCACAACTCTTAGTCTGCTCAAGTGTCATCACCGAAGATTTCTACCGTAAATGGTTGCGCCCAAAAGCCGATGATCGCGAGCTAATGATGGTAGGTCGTTTAGGTGTACTCGCTATCGCTGTGATTGCAGGTGTGATAGCACTCAATCCTGAAAGTAGCGTGCTCAGCCTAGTGAGTTATGCTTGGGCAGGCTTTGGTGCGGCCTTTGGTCCCGTAGTCTTGTTATCCCTGTTTTGGAAGCAATATAGCCGTAATGGCGCCATCGCCACTATCATTGTCGGCGCATTAACAGTCGTGATTTGGAAGCAACTCACTGGTGGTATTTTCGAACTATACGAAATCCTCCCAGGGTTTGTATTCGCCACATTTGCCGGTATTTTGGTGAGTAAATTGTCTGCACCGAGTGAAAATGTAACCACAGAGTTCGAGCAATTTAAATCTTCACTCTAGTTTTGACACGCTTGTATCACTTAAAAAGCGCACACTTGTGCGCTTTTTACATTTTGTATCCTTTTAAACACTCAACACAAAATTACAAACCGTTAACGTCAATTGAAACCTATCGATAAACCCAAAGCCCTTCATATCAAGCATCTGGCCAGACCATTCAAGCATGCTAAAGTTCAACCTCTGTTTTAAAGTTTTTTAATTAACTGAAAATTAACATTTTTCACATCTGGTCGGACTTGTTGAGGCTACATTCAGTCCATAAGATGCCGAAGACTAGGGCTTGTTGATCTTTCGTGATGGATTATTAGACAGCATGATGGGCTGGTATAATTACTTTCGCCAAAAACTAACCATGACAACCCATCATGCCAAGAACAATGTTAACAGACGAGTACTGGT
>NZ_JALBYT010000016.1:0-103307 GCF_022690845.1 Shewanella sp. N2AIL
TAGCAATATACAACGAAATGAGACCGCATCTGAGTTTGAATATGGCAACCCCTAATCAGGTGCACAATAGAAAAGGCCAGCTACAGGAGCTGGCCTAAAAACTGTCAACCTATCTTAGGACGGGACAAAGAACAATGTGATTTGCCAGCGTTTAGAAACTATCCCAGGTATTGGTCCAGTCACCGCTACCGCCTTTTATGCCGCCGCAGGTGATGGTAAAGACTTCACTAATGGCAGGCACTTTTCAGCTTGGTGTGGCTTAGTTCCCAAGCAACACAGCAGTGGAGGTAAAGATAACCTCCTTGGGATAAGCAAACGGGGAAATGCGTATTTACGCACCCTGTTCATCCACGGCGCCAGAGCCGTGTTGCAACACAGTTGTCATAAACAGGATAAATTTAGCTGCTGGGCAATCCAGTTAGCAGAACGCCGAGGTTTTAACCGAGCCTGTGTAGCCGTCGCCAATAAACTCGCGAGAATGGCATGGGTTATCGCGGCGCATGACGAAGAATATCGACTTCCAGTATAGTGCTGAATAGATTCAATAAACGTTAATAATTAACCAACCAGCAAGTTGCTAAGACACTTGAATTGATGATGAGACAGTCAGACTGATCTACCGAAAACCTTAGCTCGGCATAGGCTCATAATGAAGCCGCAAGGATGATAAGGACAGTAGAAGCAGATATCCATCAGGGCCAGAGGCATACCTCAATAACAGGCCGGATATATGGGTGCAATGAACTCTTCTCAAAATCGCTATCGAATGTCTTGCAAACCGGATGGGTCCATATATGCACGAGAACGACCATGCCTCGATCACGCAACGAACGCAAATGCCCTGCGGCAACTCCGAGGGGATGGTGTATCCCTTAGGCTCTTACGTAATTGATCAATCTTTAAGAAGCAAAAATTATGACTGTCCGATCTTTTTGATCTTTTTGTTGTTATCTGTTTGCCAATGCGCCGTGGTGGATAAGCAAAGGGTAAGCTAACACTAAGTCGATTTTTGCCTCAGATACAGTCATGCCACTTTTGATTACTCTCATTCAAGCCATTTTAGCCAAAGCAGGTTGTTGACAAAACGAAAGTGCATTATGTTATTGATTTGAAATGGATGGTTTTATTTATTTTTTAAACTCAAAAATACGTCCTTCGTTGTCAAAAGCAATTATTGCAGACCTTGATGGGTTATGTAGCGCAGATATGTTTCCTTCTAGACGCAATGATAAGCTCTGATTTCTTGCTAAAAATCATCGTATCTGAGGTTTTTTTAGCGCAAGTTAGAGCTGCATAAAATAGAATAAAAATGCCAAAATTAAATGTGGATAGTTTATCTAACATTCTTGTGCCAGTATGTCCGGAGTCTGAGATGAACAAAATAACGTCAAAGCTTACGGATTTAGTTCTGTTTTGCGACCAACTAAAATCTCGCCTACAAACTAGCCAGCAGTCCCAGCTTGCCCTGGCTGAGTCGCTGGTGGAAGGAGCCCTTGCCTGATGCCCTACGCTCGCCCCTGGCTTAGCTATCAACAGCAACTGGATCAGCTGATTGAGCGTGGTATTACGGTCACCGACCAAGATGCCGCTCTGAACTATCTGGAGCGGATCGGTTATTACCGTTTAAGCGGTTACTGGTATCCATTTCGCCGCTTTGAGCCAGCAGCTGAGGGTGAGGGAAAACGGGATACCCGGGCAACTGACCAGTTTTGTACCGCTACACATTTGCTGGATGCGGTCGAGCTCTATCTGTTCGACAAGAAATTGCGCCTGCTGGTACTGGATGCGTTAGAGCGGATCGAGGTTGCCTTACGGGTCGATCTTGCCTATCACCTTGGCAAGCGAGATACCTTTGCTCACCTCGATTGTAGCTACTTCCATCCCAGCTTTATCCGGCAGCCCGCATTCAGGGGAAGTCACCAGACTCGATTTGAAGCGTGGATGGAGAAATACCGGGGGTTGATAAAGCGTTCCAAAGAGGATTTTGTTCGCCACTACCATCAGCGCCATGGTGACGAGCTGCCGATCTGGGTGGCGGTAGAGGTGTTTGATTTTGGCGCTATCTCGCAGCTGATCTGCATGATGAAAGTGTCAGAACAGCAGCATATCGCCAGCAAATACGGTTTGGACTGGCAGGTGTTTGCCAGCTGGATCTACGGTCTCAGTTACCTGCGCAATATCTGTGCCCATCATAGCCGCCTTTGGAATCGCAACGTTACCACTCAGGTGAAGTTGCCCAAGCCGGGAGCTGTGCTGTGGTGCGATTTCTTGGCAAAAGATGATGAGAGGCTGGCCAAGCCATTCGTGTTGCTGGCCATCACGCGCCATCTACTCAAGGTGATTTGCCCAAATACCCAGTGGCATATTCGCCTACGGGATCACCTGCTGACGTTCCCCGCACAGCAGTCGGTGCGCAAGCTGGGATTGGCAAACATGGGGTACATAGAGAACTGGCAGGAGTGGTGGTAACGCCGCTAAATAAGAACCCCAGCGTAAGTTGCAAAGCAACCAAGAGGCCAGGGTCGTGTTGCGGTAGATATTAGACTGAGTTGACGTCGCTGTCAAAACCTTTGTCGCTGCCATTTTAGTCTGGTAAGTATGTTTTAAAGGGCTTGTGGTAGGATTTTTATTTTTTATAAAACAAATAGTTGCGTTTCAGAAAGCAGAAAAACAGAACAGTCGAATATTTACGTTATCTTGTTTACGCCTAAGGTATGTCTGCTGAGATGGCTAGCTTGGTTTAGGTATTGCACTGTTGGCAACATTGAGTGCATGTTCAGGCTAACAGAATACAGTTTAGCTAACGGAATTAAGCACTGTCATGGAAGTGACCGTTGGCGGCATGGATGCCGCCGTCGAGCCCTCAAGGACGAGCTCATGGCGTGTCACTGTAATGAGAGTGCTTAATCTCAATCGCTGAAGGTTTTATAGCCCCGAATATCAGTTTCTGAAACGAACTCTGCAATGCAGAGATTGAACTAATAAGGCTTGAAAGGCTATTTCAGATGATTTTGGGGTAGTTGTGGCTGAGCTAACTTACTCAGTTTATAGCGTTTATTTTTCATGTAAGTTGCTACAGGGCGTTAAGAAAATCTTCGCCATCAACGACATTAGCTTTCGCTAAGTCTTCTTTAGCAGCGTTGAAGCAGTGTTTAAGGTAATCCGCTTTCATCGCCTCAAGCTGTTCGAAGTCGTGGATAGACATCACAACAACCGCATCTTTACTGTTTTTGCTGATCTTGATGGGTTCGCGTTGAGCATTTAGCAGTAACTCACCGAAATTTCGTTTGGCGTCATTGGCTGTTAATGTTTGCACGATTAAGCCCTATTATTTGGAAATACAGTGGCAGTATAGTGTATTGTGCGAAACGCTCAAAACGATTAAATCGTGCGATCTTTTCGAAAACAAACGGGTCATAAAGCTTTATCGCCAGTAAAAGGCACTGGCTACAAGGTCAACCGCGCTGTGCGGCATTCTGCGGGGGCTCCCTAATCCGCTCACTATTAATTATCCTTTCCGATTCTCAACATTATCCAAGCGAATATAAAAATGGCCGAGGATAAGTTCGGCCATGATTTGTTCTATTAAGCGTAAAACGGGCAGGTTTAGTAGAATTTCTTCAGGTAGCTTGCCGCATATTTTTGCAGTTTTCGGTTCGAACTTGTGGTCGCAATACTTTCAATCACGTCGCGGTAATCTGCGTTGCCTGAACTAGCTAGGGCTTTTGCCATATTGGCATAGGTATCGATGGCGAGTTTATCATCGGCCATTAAGCGTGGTGTTTTCAATTCGTTACTGAGTACGGCTAGGATAAAGTCATCGTACTGGCGGTCATCCATAATGCGTTTAGCCGCCAGTCGCATTAACTCTAAATCATCGCTGCGTAGGGCATTGGCAAAGGCATTATTTTGCTGACTTTGGTCGGCAGCATATTGGCTTTTATCCCCAAGAATTGTATTCCACTTTTTATATTGCGCTAGGTTTTCATTGGCTTGAGATGCGTATTTTTTGAGTTTTTTGTGATAGTTACCATTTACAATGCTGTTGATGGTTTCGCTGTACTTGTCGTTACCCGAGTAGGCTAAGCCTTTGACTAACCAAGCACTGTAGTCGATGGCATTTTTTTCAGTCGCTTGGGGTAAAGAGGCAAGCAGTTTAGCTTCGAGCACATCGTAAATTGCAGGATCGGATAAGCCTGCAAGGCTTAACGATTCGATGGCTTGTTTCTGCTTAAATTCGTTGTCGCCCTTAAAGACTTCTTGGTAGGTTTCTACCGTGTATTCTTTGGCAAACAGTGGCGCGGTTAATAAACTGATGCTCAGCAGCATCCCTGCAAACAGTGGTTTCATTGCTATGTCCTTATGTGGGTTGTAGGTGTTATCTGGTCCAGCGTTTAAAAATCAGCGAGGTATTAATGCCGCCAAAGGCGAAATTATTACTCATGACATAATCTGTGTCGATCGGGCGCAGTTCGTTACGGATATAGTCCAAATCGGCGCACTGTGGGTCGATATTCTCAAGATTGAGTGTTGGCGCAAACCAGCCCGCATTCATCATCTCAATACTCACCCAAGCTTCTAGCGCGCCGCATGCACCTAAGGTGTGGCCCGTGTAGCTTTTTAGGGATGAAATCGGCATGTTAGTGCCAAATACCGCGTGAGTCGCGTGACTCTCGGCGATATCACCACGGTCGGTGGCTGTGCCATGGGCGTTCACATAACCTATGGCGCTAGGCTCAAGCTGCGCATCTTTGAGGGCCAATTTGATGGCGATCTCCATGGTCTGGGCATTCGGTTGGGTGACGTGTTGACCGTCGGAATTTGTGCCAAAACCGACTAACTCAGCATAAATTTTTGCACCACGCGCCTTGGCGTGTTCTAGCTCTTCGAGCACCAGCGTACAAGCCCCTTCGCCAATGACGAGGCCATCACGGCTCGCATCGAAGGGGCGCGGCGTGAGTTCGGGTGTGGAGTTTTTGGTGCTGGTGGCAAACAGGGTATCGAACACCACAGCTTCGGTGGGACAGAGTTCTTCGCCGCCGCCCGCTAGCATTAAGGTTTGCTGACCGTATTTGATGGCTTCATAGGCATAACCTATGCCTTGGCTCCCCGAAGTGCATGCGCTGCTGGTGGTGTGAATTCGGCCCTTTAAGCCGAAGAAGACGCCAACGTTCACCGCTGTGGTGTGCGCCATCATACGGATATAGCTAGTGGCGGTGACGCCCGACATATCACCCGTTTTCAGCATATCGCCAAAGGCGGTAATAGGATCGGTACTGCCTGTGGATGAACCATAGGCAATCCCCATTTCACCTGAGGATACGATAGGGTCATCCAACAGCCCCGCATCGATTAATGCAAGTTCACTGGCGCGGGTTGCCATAATAGAAACCTTGCCCATGGAACGAATTTTCTTGCGTGAATAATGGCTTGGCACGTCAAAGTCAGTAATAGGCGCGGCTAAACGGGTGTTGAGGCCGTCGTATCTATCCCAGTCATTCATAGTGACGACGCAGTTTTTCTGCGCCTTAAGGCTCGTCGCAATGGTTGGCCAATCATGGCCTAGTGCGGTAATACCACCAACACCTGTGATGACCACTCGTTTACAGCGTGTTTGATTTGTCGCCTCGCTCATTTAGATCATGCCTCCATTGACCGATATCACTTGGCGAGTGATATAGGCTGCATCGTCAGACATTAAAAATGCGGCTAAGGCGGCGATTTCATTGGGTTTACCCATACGGCGCATCGGCACTAATTGCTCGACCATGTCCTTAGGAATATCGGCCACCATGTCGGTTTCTATCAAGCCGGGGGCGATACAGTTGACGGTAATTTTGCGTTTTGCCAGTTCTAATGACAATGCCTTAGTTGCGCCGATAATACCCGCTTTGGAGGCGCTGTAATTCACTTGGCCACGGTTGCCCGCGATCCCAGATACCGAGGCTAAGGTGATGATACGTCCACCTTTTCTGCCTTGTACCATAGGCATCACGCAGGGATGGATGACATTATAAAAACCGTCCAAGTTAGTGTGAATGACGCTGTCCCACTCGCTTTCAGTCATGGCGGGAAAGGCGGTATCGCGGTTGATGCCAGCATTGAGGATCACGCCGTAATAGGCACCATTGGCCTCGATATCGGCTTCGATGGCGGCTTTGACTGTCGCGCGGTCGGCAACATCAAATTTCAGCAGGCTCACATTGACTCCAAGCGCGCGAACTTCAACGGCAGTGGCATCGGCAGCCGTTTGATTGCTGTGGTAATGCAGGGCGATATCGAAGCCTGCTTGCGCCAGTTTGAGGGCGATGGCTTTACCTATGCCGCGGCTCGAACCTGTGACTAATACTCTGTTATTCATTTGTTTTCTCCACCCCATTTTATCTTTAGGAGTCGGTATGGGGTTTCATGTATTTATGGTAAAAAGCTGCTTGCTAATGCGCTTAATCTAACGCTTTTATCGACAGGCTAATTCAGTTTGCTGCGATTGCATGGTCTCAGCATTGCCTCGATATTAGTGTCCAAGTCAGTGCCCAAGGCTTCTATTGCCCGCGTCTTGATTTCCATCAAGGTAGGCTTGCGTGTCTTGAGGTTGGAACACATTCACATTCGCTGTGGCGACTAAGATTTTCTCTTGATCGCTTCCGGCTTCGGGCAGCAGATAAATCTGGCAATCGAATACCGCTAATCCCGACTCCTCTTGATAGAGGCGGTTTACCTGGGTGCGATAGGTGCGCCCGAGTTCATATTGCTTGGCATGTAGCGCTAATTTGCGCGACCCCAACAGAAAACCCACGCGGATTTTATCATTGCGTAGCTTAGCTTCTACTCCGGCCAGTGCGGCAATACTTTGGGCCATATATTCGATACCCACATAATTGGGTACGGCTTTATGTTTATCGTCGAAATAGGGGCTTTGGGTTGTGATAGTGACTTCGGTAACTAAGGTATCGCGTTGATAAGAGATGATCTTATCGACCAAGATCATCGGCGCCCTGTGGGGGATGAAATCGGCAATATCCTGCTCGGCAAAGGGTAAATTGAATTGAATAAAGGGCATCATTTTAGGCCTCGTTACGGCAAAAAATCAGGCTGGCATTGCTGCCGCCAAAGGCGAAGGAATTACTCATCACATAATTAAGTGCACCTTTTGCGGCGACTTGATGGCGTTCGACTAAGGCAATGGACGGGTCCTGTGGATCGACTTGTCCGTCCCATTGATGGGGCGGCAGGGCTTGGCCGTGATTATGTGCCGAAAGCAATAAATAGCAGAAGGCGGCTTCAATCGCGCCAGCGGCACCTAAGGTATGGCCGACTAAGGGTTTGGTCGAGCTGCAGGGCGGGGTGTTGACGCCAAAGACTTCAACCACAGCGCGGCTTTCCATCGCATCATTTTTGGGTGTCGCTGTGCCGTGTAAGTTAATGTAACCAATGTCTTGTGCCGCAATATTCGCATCTTGCAAAGCCGCTTGCATGGCGGTGATAGCGCCTGCGCCTTCGGGGTGTGGCGCCGAAATATGATGGGCATCGCTCGACTCGCCAATGCCAGCCAGCATCACATCGGACTCGCCCGCCGTCAGCACGAATAAGGCTGCGCCTTCGCCGATATTGATGCCATCACGGTTGATACTAAAGGGATTGCAGTGGCCTTTCGACACAGATTCCAAAGCATTAAAACCATTGACTGTCAGTTGGCACAAACTGTCGACACCGCCAACTATCACCATATCGCAGAGGTTAGCGCTGAGTAAACGTTTGGCACTGGCAAAGACTTTGGCGCTGGAGGAGCAGGCGGTTGAAATCGTGTAGCAAGGGCCATCTAGCTCAAAATATTGGCGCAAAAAGTCGCTAGTGCTGCCGAGCTCCTGCTGGAAATAGTGGTAATCCGCCGGAAAGTGGCCGTGTTGATTGCGGTAGCTCAGGGCCGCTTCACCTTTAGAAATCCCCGAGGTGCTCGTGCCTAGCACAACGCCAATGCGGGTATGACCAAAATCCCGTTTCGCTTGTTCAATCGTGGCGGTAATTTGCTGCGCCGCGCATAGGAGTAACTGGTTATTGCGGCAATCGAACTGAATGAGCTTTGCAGGAATCGCCGGCAGCGCAGCTGTCACTGGCGCAACTAAGGTTGGGTGCTCGAACAGGAGTGTGTCACTGCGCTGCATCGCGCTGGTATCGCCCGCGATCAGGCGGTCTAAAACCTGCTGGGGATCTTGCCCTAGCGGGGTACACAATCCAATCTGTGTAATGGCTACTCTGTTCATCATAGCGTATCGTTTTTTTACCATGGCACAGTGAAGTGCGGGTGTTAAAAGGTTAAATAGGTTCGATTTCTAGCTCAAACTTGGCCTGCGGCATAGTTAAGCTGATGTGGGCTTGCCATAGGGCATCGCCGACATTTTGTTGATAACGGATTTGCACCACATGGGTTTGCAGGGCGCTTTTACTGATCAAGGTATCTTGGCTATAGATCTGGCGACAGGACGAAGTGTTAACAAGTGAGTCTCCAGCCGCATCGCAAAGGCCAGTCACTAAATGGCCACCTTCCAAATGGGCGCGAATACTCTGCTCAGGCCAATAGATCAGTTGCATCATCGCCATTAAATACTCGGCTTTAAAATTGTCGCCCAGCAGCACGCTTTGCTCACTGCGGAGTGTATTCCCATCATAAACTAAGGTAAACAAAGCCTGTCCGAGTGGCGCTAAACCCACGAGCGTCATGCGCTCGCCCTCTAACTCCAATTGAGTGAGCAGTTCGTGGGACTCTTTACCCACTTTAATACTGACTTTTTGGCTAAAGGACTGGGGTGAAGATACGCCAGTATTGCTGTCGGTTTGCTGACTCGCCATGATGGCGGGCTTAGTTGTAGACTCAGTCGCGGGCTGTATCCTAGGATGAGTCAACGGCTTATCGGTCGCTGGAGCAAAGTCATGGGGCAGTGGAGCCAAACAATAACGCATATCCTTAGTGAGCCCGACACAGGTCTGCCTGAACAGCAGTTCACTACAGCCCGTCAGCCCAAGGCTTGCGAGCAGCAGGGCGGCGATCACTGGCCATTTAGCGTTAAGGTTTAGCGGCATGCGGTTAGACCTCTGCGAATGCTGGAGTGGCGGCTGGGTTTCGGCACAGTTCGACTATCATGTTAAGGCGTCGCTCCGAGTCTTTAACAAAGGGGTTATTTGTATCCCAAGCATAGCCCGCCAGAATAGAACAAATCATCTGCTTGATACGCTCGTTCGGTTCTTCATAGAAGATCACGTCCTGAAAGCGGCCATCATACCAAGCTTGCACATAGGTACGAAAGGCATTCACGCCCTGCATCAAAGGTGTTGAGTAATCGGCTTGCCAGTCAACCGTTTCGCCATTGAGTTGTTTCGTCAGGCATTTTGCTGCCATAGACGCCGATTGCATGGCGATAGTCACACCGGAGGAAAACACAGGATCGAGGAACTCGCCTGCATTACCCAATAGCGCGAACTTTTCGGTCGCAAGGCGTGACACATTGGCGGAATAACCTTTGAGCGTGGCGCATTCCTGTACCACTTTAGCGTTTGTCAGCAGGGCTTTTAGCCCTGGTTCTTCATTGACTATGCTCATCAATTGTTGCTCAAGCGAACCTTGTAAACGCTCAAGTAACTGCGGCTCAGCCACCACGCCGAGTGAACAACGGCCATTGCTAAAGGGAATAAGCCAATACCAAATGTCTTTATGTTCAGGGTGGACGCTGATCAAAATCTTATTACGATCGAAGCTAGCATCGCTGATGTTGTCTTCTACATGGGTGAAGATGGCGCTGCGCGGTGGCAGGCAAGACGGACTTTCTAAGTTGAGCAAGCGGGGTAATACGCGCCCAAAACCACTGGCGTCGAGCACATATTGGGCATTGATTTGATAAAGCTCGCCCTGTTCATTACGCACCGTTAAGCGTGGGTTCTCGGTTAAATCTATCGCCTCGACCGTTGCGCCGTAGCGGATGTCGACCCCTTGGCTTTGGGCGGTATCGGCTAACAGTTTATCAAAACTGGCGCGCTGCACTTGAAACGTGGTGCCCGGCCCAGGAGTAAATTTATCGGTAAAATCGAAGGTGGTGTAAGTTCCATTGCGACGAAAAGCGGCGCCATTTTTATGTTGGAATCCAGCGGCATTGAGCGCATCTAACATACCTGCTTCTTCGATAAACTGCATGCAGCAGGGCAGTAAACTTTCGCCGATGGAGAAGCGAGGAAAATGCTGTTTTTCTAACACAAGCACGCGCTTACCTTGCTGGTGTAGCAGGCTGGCAGCGATGGCGCCCGAAGGCCCTGCGCCGATAATGGCCACATCGACATCAAGTGAATTTGGCATAGTTGATAAATCGTGAACCTGTGTAGACATGTAAAATACGTTCCTTGTAGTCATCAGGACTTTTTTGTCGTTAGAAGCTGATTGGTGGTTAAAGCCAGTGTTGTGGTCAAAATCAACGGCGAAAGTAAAAAGGTAAACCCTATGCCCAGCGACAGGGTTAAACCAAAGTAGTGAATCGCTTGGGTCTGGCTAAAGGCAAGTAAACCAAAGGCCAATAGGGTCGAGCAGGCGGACATAAACACCGCCATCATCACGGCCTTGCCGTGGTTCTGGGCTGAGGCAAAAAACAAGCTGTAGTCTATCCCAATCCCGAAAACTAAAATGAGTGCCAGTGCATGGAACAGACTCAGTGGTGAGCCCGTTAAGCCTAAAGTTGCCAGCGTTAGCAGGGCCGCAAGGGCTGGCACGGCAACCACAACCGCCGCATTTTTAAAGCCGAAATTCAGGCTAAATAACAAGAGTGCGATGCCAAGTGCAAGGGCTAACAGTTTTAGGGTTAACAGTCGGTAATGTCCCATGACGGCTGAGATATCCGCGACTTTATCGATAAGTTGTACGCTTTCATCATGGGCAAAACGGGCCTTAAGGGTATCGATTTGCTGAATGCCACCAAGGAGGACTATTGCACCATAATCGGCACCCTGATCCGCGCCATGTTCCGCGCTCGCCCCATCATCATTTAGTGCGCCTTTGCTGACTGGACTGTTAGCCTCATTCGGCGCAAGCCATAGCGGTGCGAGTTGCTTGCCTGCCTCTAACTTAAAAAATCCTGCTGGCGTGATGTACTCTGTTTTTGCTGCCAAATAGGCGGCTTGCAGTTCTGGCTTTAGATTTTCATCCAACCCAAGGCTTGTGATCACTGTATCTAGCTGAGTTTGATAGATTTCGCCCTGTAAGCGGTAAGCCGTGTCTTGTTTTTGCTGGCTGGGCAGATAACGGCTGAGGCTGACATAGTTGCCTAACTCTTGGTTAGCTATAGCGGCCTCGAGCAGGGGTGACACTCGCTCAAGCTGTTGTAGTAGCGCTTCTTCACTCGCGGCGCGTACCAGTAAGAATTGATTATCTGTGCCGCCGCTGAGTAGCTGCCTGAGCTTATTTTCAGGTTCAGTCACGCTTGCGGGGCTTTGCTGCAAATGGCGAATATCGTCATCGACGGTTAACTTCGATACGCCAATCAGACACCAAACAACTATCACTAAAGCAAATAGGCCCATGCCTAACGGCGTGGTCAATTTGTTGGATAACTTAGTTAAACTAGCAAGGTAAGTCCCCGCGAATGCTAATGGGCGGGAGCCTTCAGGCAAGCGACTGCCCGCGAGTAGCGGGTAGGCGAGAATGAGGGTGAGATAGGCCCCAAGCAGCCCCGCTGCGCAGAAGATGGCGACTTGCTGCATACCGGGAAACGGCGCTAACCCTATGCCGACATAAGCCAAGGCGCTGGTGATAAAGGCAAGTGTCACCGTTGGGAAAATATACGCGACCGTGGCCTTCGCACTGCGTTCGCTATCGCTTAAGCGCTCGCAGTAAAAATGAAAACTGTAGTCGATAGCAATGCCAATCAAGCTAGTGCCAAACACTAAGGTGAGTAAATGCAGCTCGCCAAACACGCTTAAGGTAAAAGTCACGGCCAGCAAGAGCCCGCTGGAAATGGTGACGATTGCCAGCAGTAGCGGCATTACAGAGCGAAATGCCAACCAGACTAAGGCTATCACCCCAAGTAAGGATGCAAGACCAAGGATCGAGATTTCACTCTTAGCCGTTTGGGTCGCCGCAATCGCGTGAAACAGAGCGCCAGCCTTAAGCACATTGATATCGGGATAGCTTTGTTTAACAGCATCCAAGGCCGCTGTTAATGCCGTCATCTGCGCTAATTGCGCATTGGGATTAAAAGCGCTTTCTCGCCCCTTTGCCATGACGACCGCGGCAACATTATCGCCTTGATTCGCGAGCAGTATCCCTTGGCTGGCTCTGACTTTTGAACTCGGCGCGAGGGCGAGTAAATTGGCTGGGAATAACAGCAGCGGATCTTGGGCAAGCAAGTTGCTATTGGTGTAACTAAAGGCGTTGTAAAGCTGTGCGGTGGCCGCTTCAATCAGATTTCCAATGTCTTTCGTTGCTAACGCCTCAGCTTGTGGCGCTGTCAGTAATTTAAATCTGTGGGGGAAATAGTATTGCCCCAAGGCTTCACCGAGCTGCATATCGGCGCTGCGAATCTCTGTGAGTGCAGCATTTTTGCCAGTAGCAACAAGGTCTGTTTCAAGCTTTTGCATCAACAGCTTAGCTGCAGCGATTGCCGTGGTTTCATCCTTGGTGACGAGCGCAATATAGACTTGGTCAGCGAGCGTGGCTTCAACTTGGTTAAGGGCGCGCTCTGTGAGTTTATCTTGCTGTAAATGCGGCAACATGGCGAGGATATCGCTCTGCACCCGTGCGCCGTTTTGCCAGAGTTGCAGCGTCCACAGACTGGCAGATAGCATCAATAGCAGCCAAATGGCGAGGCGCCACTTGGGGGAAGATTGCATCAAAGCTTGACTGGCGCGCACGGCGAAGTTGGAGGGCATGGTTAAGGTTTATTCGCCTCGAGCGCTAACGCATACTGAGCCAATTCGGTTTCGCTCAGTGCTCCTTGGGAAAGCGCACTAAAGTCGATGCGGGTCATATCCTGCGGGCTCACACTCGGCGCTGCGCTCAGCAGCACTAAGGATTGCAAGGTATCGCTACCCTCTAACACCATATTGGCGATGGCTTTTTTCATTAAGGGATCTTTGGGCGTTAGGCCTAATTGCCATTGGCTGCCTGGACTCAAGCTTTCTGGGTTTAACTTCTCAGGGCTTAACTTTGCTGTGTTTAACTTGTCTGTGCTGAGGAAGTGCAGCTCGAAGTTCTCACTTAAACCGGAAATATCACCGCCGAGCATAGCGCGCACTAGGCTGGGCAATAAATCCCCCATAGCGGCGGCGCTTGCCGAGGCATCGGCCTTGCTGACTTGGACTCGACCTTGGCTATCGCGCTGAATAAGTTGCTTATCTTTTAAAATCAGTAGGGATTCAAAGGGCTTTATCTGTTGCCAAATCAGCCCTTGCTCTTTGTCGAAGATAAACTGACCTTGGCTGATTAACGGCTTTTTGAGCACCTTTAACTGCCGAGATTGCACAAAGTTGCCACGAACTGTTTCGCCCAAGTTAAGCTTTTGGCTTAAGTCCACAAGTTGTGCTTTATCCGCAGTTTGGGTGAATAGTTGCTGGTAATTGTTGGCAGAAACTGCCGTTGTCGATGTGTCAGCCTTGCACTGTGCCGATATCCATACGCTGCAAAAACACAGGATAAGCATAAGCTTGATGTGTGTTAGCGTGGCGTTCATTGGTTTTCTACCTTAGCGAGCAGGGTGGCGATTTTGTCACGGAATACGTCTGGGGTGACAAAGCACAATTCTTGAGTGCTCATATCGACCGCCGCCTGAATGGTATAACCCTTAGTGATGCGCGCACCGGTTTCGACATCGCGAATTTGATAATTGATCTTTAAACGGTTTTCCCACTCAACTAACTCGGCGCGCACTGTGATTTTTTGCTCAAAGGTGCTGGCTTTAACGTACTTAATCTGCAAATCGATAATCGGCCACGCATAGTTAGATGCTTGCATTTGTCGATAGTTATAGCCTAGCTCATCGAGCAGTTTACAGCGGGCTATTTCGAAATAACGCAGGTAATTGCCATGCCAAGTGATCCCCATGGAATCCACATCGTGGAAGGGAATTTGCATTTCCATATCGATAGTGAGCAATGATTTCATCGGCACACTTCCCATTCACCCGCTTGGATTTTTGCTATGGTTTGGCGCAGCACGGCTTCGAGCGGTCTGTCTTCAATTAAGGTCTCAAAATCGGCGCGCACTTGGGCGAGGGTTTTCCCTAACGATGGCGTGAGCGAGGCTTCGCTCAGTTCATTTTGGGCGATACGCAAACCAATACCTTGGGTCATGGCGAGCAAGGCGGCGGCAGCGACTTGTTCGGTCAATTGCAGTACGCGCATACAGTCACGGGCGGCGATAGTGCCCATGCTGACCTTGTCTTGGTTGTGGCATTCGGTCGAGCGTGAGAACACGCTGGCGGGCATAGTGTGCTTGAGTGCTTCTGCCGTCCAAGCCGACACGCCAATTTGTACCGCTTTAAAACCATGATTAATCGCGCGGCGCGCTCCGGTTGAGCCGGATAAGTTCGCAGGTAAGCCATTGTTAAACTTAGGGTCCATCACGAGTGCCATTTGGCGATCGATAAGATCGGCTAAGTTGGCCACAGTATTTTTCAGCGAATCCATCGCAAAGGCGATATGGCCGCCGTAGAAATGGCCACCGTGGAGAATGTGCTCGCCTTCGCCGTCGACAATTGGGTTGTCGTTGGCGCTGTTGACTTCGGTTTCGATAAACTGACGCATAAACGGCAGCGCATCCTGCAACACGCCGATAATGTGCGGTGCGCAGCGGATGGAATATCTGTCCTGCAGCCTGTCTGAATTGCGTGGATGTTCGTGGTGATTTAAATCTTCCCGTATCCAAGTGGCGATTTGGTTTTGTCCCGGATGCGGTTTAGCGGCAAATAAGATTTCATCAAAATGGTTCGAGTTGCCTTTTAACGTTAACGAAGCCATGGCGGTAATGCGGCTACTTAAGCGGGCAAGATATTGGGCGCGATCAAAGGCTAAACAGGCCAAGGCCGTCATCACAGCCGTGCCGTTCATCAGGGCTAAGCCTTCTTTTGGGCGCAGCACGTGCGGGGTGATGTTGAGTTTAGCGTACACAGCTTGAGTCGCTTGGCGCTCACCTTGGTAAATCACTTCGCGCTCACCGACTAATACAGCGGCTAAATACGAAAGCGGCGTTAAATCACCACTGGCGCCGACCGAACCTTCCTCTGGGATCACTGGCACTATGTTGAGATTGAGCAAGGTTTCGATGCGCTTTAATAGCTCATAGGTCACGCCAGATTTGCCAATGGCTAAGGAGTTTAAACGGCAAGCCATCACAGCGCGGGCCTGCATTATGCTTAAGATCTCGCCTAAACCGCAGCCGTGGAAGCGGGTTAAATGCAGCGGTAACTCGTGGACTAGATCTAAGCTCACATTGACTGTGCAAGAGTCGCCATAACCTGTGGTTACGCCATAGACCACGCCTTCTTCGTGCAGCAGGCTATCGATAAAACGCGCACCTTTTTGGATATATTCTTGATAATCCGCATCGTCACAGAGCTTGACTGGTGCGCCCTTGGCGACGGCAACCACTTGTTCTAAGGTGAGAAATTGACGGCCGAACTCAACAGTCTGTAGGTCTGATTGACTCCCGGAGTCGGCTGCTTTGGTGTGGCTCATGAATGCTGTGTCCTGTCTGTCTTATGATCCTGCTCTGGGATCGGCGATGATGCTGAAGTTGTCGGTAACGGATTAGGCTGTACTAAAGGCGATGGGGTGCGTTGTAGCTCGCTGTCTTTGCGCCAAAAATCGAAGAAATTAAACCATTGTAAAGGCTCGCGTTTGGCGAAGTATTCTAAACGTTCGCTGTAGCGATTTACCGCCTGCTGTAATCTGTCCATTCTGCCCGCTCTTGGGCCTTTCAGTGTTTCAGCGAAGCGTTCTAAATGCACCCGATAACGCCCTTGTTCCCGCAGGCAAAACATTAAAAACACTGGGCAATCGAGTAAGCCCGCCAAAATAAACGGCCCTTGTGGAAACGCGGCATCTTGGCCCATAAACGGCGCATACATGACGCGGCCTTGGGTATTCGATGAGGTTCTATCCCCCGCAATCACCACCAGTTCACCGTCCTCAATTTTTTGCTGTAACAGCATAGACGTTGCAGGATTCAGCTCGGTCACTTGAATAAGATTGAGCGTGCTATCTGGGTTTAACTGTTTGAGCACCTTATTGAAGTTTTCCGCATGGCTAGTTAGCACCATGACATTCACTTTGACTTTGCGCTGGTGGATTGAAATGGCGCGGCAAAGTTCTAAATTACCAAGGTGCGACACTAATAACACCGCGCCTTTGCCGCTTTCGAGCTGGTCGGCCAGCACTTGGCGGTCGGGGAAATCCACTTGGCTCAATTGTATACGATCGCACCAGGCATCGATTCTATCGAGTGCGGCATTGCCAAAGGCTAAAAAGTGATTCAGGCTATCGCGCCAGCCTACAGGCTGATTGAGCTTAGGATGTTGCGGCTCAAGTATTTGCACACGGCGCAGAAAATCTAACGAGGCTTCACGGGTGACTTTGCCTGTGAGGAAGAAATAGCAAATCACCGGATACATAATGGCGCGGCACAACCAATGGCCGCCAAAGCGATAGCTCTCGGCTAACAGTTTGATGCCCCAGTAACTGCCGCGCTCCTTCATGCCAGACCAATGGGTGGCTGAAGTTGATGATGTTGCTGAAGTCGATTGTGTTGCTGACGAGCAATCGGAAGTTTGCACGACTTGTTGCTGCGATTTACGCTGTGATTTACGCTTCAATAGCCAAGGCAGGCGTTTGAGCATGCCGAAAAACAACTTAGTGTGCAGCTTAGTGATGCGCACATTATCGGCCACAGCTTGAAAGTGACTGACGCCGCCTTCGGGATAAATCACCTTAGTCGGTTGGAATAGAATTTCTACCCCTTGCCAGTAAAGTTTAACCAGGATTTCGATATCAAAATCCATTCGCTCGGTTAAGGCTTGCTGGCACAGTAATCGCTCGGTGGCGGCCAGCGGATAAACACGAAAGCCACACATAGAATCTTGAATATCAAAGCTTAAGGTTTCGACCCATACCCAAAAATGGGTTAGGTAACGGCCATAAAGCCTGCCCTTAGGTACAGATTCATCGTACTCAGGCTTACCCGAAATCAGCGCATCGGGTTTAGCTTGTGCCCTTGCTAACATAGCCGGAATATCAGCGAGATTATGTTGACCATCAGCATCGACCTGCAGCGCATGACTGAAGCCGTCGCGGTAGGCACGGCGCAGCCCTGTCATCACAGCGGCGCCCTTACCACGATTGTACGGATGCAGCAGCAAAGTCACCCAAGGATAGGTTTGGGCTAAGGATTGCAGTAGATAACGGGTTTCATCATTGCTGCCATCATCAATCAAATAACAGGGCAGATTAAACTGGGCGAGTTCGGCCAAGGTCTGGGCAATCGCGGCGCTGTGATTGTAATTGGGGATCACTAAGGCGAGTTTGATGGGCACCGACTCAACGAGGTCGCTGGGAGGCGTTAGCACTGACTTGCCTCATCGCCATTGTTGGTAGCAGATTTGCTGTTAACGGGCGTGCTATCAAAGGCGATACGGCCTGAAGCATAACGGTTTTCACCATCGCAATAGGCGAAGGTGAGTTTTGCCTTAGCGGCATTATTGCTAATGCTTAAGGTGACTTCTTGGCCCGGCAGTATGAGTTGCTGAAACTTAAGCACTTCTAAGTTAGCAACCGCCTCTGAATAACCGAAATGTTGGCAGCCTAAACGCACCGCCCAATCTAATTGCGTCACGCCCGGCAACACGGCTTGTTCGGGGAAATGGCCGTTAAAATACTCAAGGTCGGCCGCCACTAACAGACGTAATTCAATGTTATCAATGCCGATATCGGAATGCAGGATCGGCGGTAAACTCGATTTAATCATGATCAAATAACTCGACTAACTGGGCAGTGACACGCTTCCCCTGAGTGTTAAGCGGTAAAATATCGGGATAACGCCAGCGGCGTGGCAGCGTGACGCGCTCAAATTGGGTCAGTAAATGTGCTTTTAGGGCATTGTTAATACTGAGTTTGCCCTGTTCTTGCAGCACGTTTTTACCGAGTTCTGACAGGGTTACAACCGCGCCAAGTTGGGATTTAAACTGTGGTAGCACTACCAGAGCGGCTTGCTCAACGTAGGCGTGGCTGCACATGAGGGTTTCCATTTGCGCCAGTGACAGGCGTTTCTCTTCAATCTTAACGATGCGATCGAGTCGGCCCTTGAGTCTAAACTGGCCATTTTCGGTTGGTTCGATTTTATCTTCGCAGCGTAGCCATTCATCGTCGGCCAAATAGGGCGATTTCAGCAGCAGGGCGCCGTCGGTCGGATCTTGATCTATTGAGATGCGGTCAAACACTTGCCAAGGTTCATCGGCCTCATGCTGACGGCGATAGGCGATGCCACCGGTTTCTGTACTACCAAAAATTTCGATGGGTAAGTGACCATAGCACTGGTTGACGCCTTTGGCCGCGGCAAAACTTAATGGCCCGCCAGAGCTAAACACTAAGCTCGGTGAGCGCAGCTGCCGCTCGTGCTCTAGCGCTTTAGGCAGGCGCGATAACTGGGCTGGGCTACTGATCAAACACAGGTTTGGCAGCAAGGCAGTGTAATAACTTAGGGTTTCTGGATATTCAATCTGCTCGCTTAAAAACGGTCGACTGGCGGCGAGCGGCCACAAAATCTTGAATAACAGACCGTAAATATGCTGGTGGGAAACCGTGGATACTACGCTGCAATGGGGCAAATGCTCGGCAAAAGTATGTTCGAGCACAGACACTTCGACATCTAACTGTTCGAGTGTTTTACGGATCGCCTTAGGTTCGCCGCTGCTGCCAGAGGTAAAGAGCACTAACTCGCCGATAGCCTCGCTCGCGGGCCAAGGTTTGTTGGGTAGACTCAGTTCTTTTTTCAGCAACACAAAAGCTTGGCATTCGCACAAAGGCTTGTCTGACAATATGCCATCAAACTGGTGCGTTAACTCGCTCAAGGTGCCGGTTTGGGTGTTGGGAGGCAGGATAATTTCTTTGCCCGCTAACAGCGCGGCACATAATCCAACGGCAAACAGATCGCTGGTATCACTCGCGAGCAGCCATTTTTTCTCGGGCGCGGCGAGCAGTTGCTCGTAAAAATACGCCACCTGATTGGTAAATAATGCACCTGTGACTATGTCGTGGTGATTAAAGCTGATCAATTGTTGGGCAAATGGCCCTTGGGTTAACCAGTTTTTGAGTAGCTGTGTCATGTTTTCTTCAACCAAAAGCTGCGATATAACCATTCCCCACCGAGGAGCAGTCCCATGAGTACGTATGCAATCAAACCGTTATACAAGGTCCAGGTTGCTAAGCTAGTAAAGCCAGCGGTATAAGCCGCCATAGAGCCATTTAAGATAAATAAGCCGCACCAAAGTAGGGTGACTTTTTTAAGATACGGAATGGCTTCATCCGGTAAATCGGGTTCTTTCAAGCGGGCTAAACGCTCTATCATGCATGGGCCAGTGTGCAGTGAATAACTGAACAGAGCCAGCATAGTCAGATTTATTACCACTGGGTAATACAAAAGCCAGTCGCTGCGCTTGGCAAGATAACTGCCTGCGGTGAGTACAATCCCCACCAACAGGGGCAATACTAACGTCTTAACCTTTTGCTTTTGTAGCATTAACCGCACAATTAGCAATACACACAGCACGAGCGCTATGGTGCCAGCAGGCAAATAATTCAGCCCGAAATACACGGCAACCGGATAGGCCAGCAATGTGAGGGCGGTTAAGACTTGTAGCAAGGCGCGCATTAGTCTTTAACTAAACCTTCGATGGCATTAACCACATCGTTGACTGTGCGAACGGATTTAAATTCATCGGGTTGGATCTTTTTACCCGTCAGTTGCTGCAGCTTGATCACTAAGTCGACGGCATCAATACTGTCGAGATCGAGCTCTTCATACAGGTTGGCCTCAGGCGTAATCGCCTCGGCCTCAATTTCGAATTCGTCCACTAAAATAGTGGTCAGCATAGCGAGGATTTGTTCACGATTTTGCATATTCCTCTCCTATGGACGCTGTGATTCGATAAAGCTAGCTAAGCTGGCAACACTGTGAAAATGGGCCTTAGTGGCATCCGAGTTCGCTTCGATTTTTACATCAAATTTTTTCTTGATGGCTAAGCCGAGTTCGAGGGCGTCGATTGAATCTAAGCCTAGACCTTCGCCAAAGAGCGGCGCATCGGTTTCAATATCATCAATACTGACGTCTTCAAGATCGAGACAGTCGATGATTAACTGCTTTATTTCATTGTTTAAGTTCATAATTATTTTCGAGTTGTTGTTTATAGTAGTGTTCAAGATCCCGCGTCAGCTGCCGGGCCATTTTTGCATGCTCACCTAAAGCCGCTTGGTACTTTTGGTAAGAAACTGTTGCGCCGATTTCAACGGCCATCCCCATGGTTTGCCTTGGGATCTCATACCAAGGTTGCTCCTTTGTCAAACCACGGACATTGGTACGCAGCACCACAGGTAAAATATCTGCTTCGGCCCTTAAGGCAATGTTGGCGGCGCCGCGGGCAAAGTCGTTAATGGTCGCGCCGACAACCGTGCGTGTGCCCTCGGGGAAGATAATTAAATTGGTGCCCCTCGCGAGCACTTCGCGGCAATCCTCTAGCATAAGTTCGGCGCCGCGATTGGGAATATAACCCGCGCAGGACACGACACCACGCAAAAACGGATTACGCCATAAACCTTGTTTGACTATGCAGCCCGCATTGGGCATGAGGCTTATCAACACGACCACATCCACTAAACTGGGATGATTGGCGATAACGATAACGCCTCTGGCGTCGTGCAGTTGTTGTGCTCTATGGGTACTAACGTGGATCACGCCCGCCCAAGTGAGCATGGCGACAAAGCCTTTGAACATCAGATGCACGGCCTTTTGGACTCGAATAATCCGCGCCTCGGATGTACCAGGCCAGAAACGTAGCAAAGGTAAAATGGTCAAGGAGCTTAATAAGCCGCCTAAGCCAAAGGCGATATAACAACTCACTCCGCCTAGCCAACGTGACACATAGTTCAGCCCTGCGCGGCGAGTCTCCGGCGGGGTATAAGCGGCATTGTGCATTGAATCTTCATAACCCTTGGCGGCGTCATGGCTGTGGGCTGTATCAAACATGCTCTAGCTTCCAATACCATTGGGATAAGCAGCCTGAAATATTTTGTGCTGTCGCGAGTGCATGGAGCAAGGCGCCATAGGTCAAAGGATTTAATGCGCTTGACTCAGAGATGCGGCTCACTGTGAGCTTGACCGAAGCGGGCGCATCGAAGGGCGCGAGCTGTAATCCTAGGGCCAAAGGCAATTCAAATTCTTGGGTAAACTCATCGTACACAGGTGGCACAGGATCATCACCGAAGACTAACAGCAAGGGTTCTGGTGACTGGTGTAACTGGGCGAAGGCTTCAACCATAGCTTGTGACAGGGTTTCGGTACCTGCCGCAACTGAGGTCGACGGTGCGGTATTGGCCGCCACTATGCCAAAAATGCCGCTGGCGGTGTTGTGCACCGACTGACTAAACCCTAAGGGCGATAAGGGCTGTTTGGCGATAATGTCTTCGAGCAGTCCGATAGTGCGCTGCAACTCTCCGTGGCGCGAGGCAAAAATAGAGCGGCAGTTCGCCGGCATATCGCACTGAAAACTCACTTCTAACATCATCTTAGTTAAGCGACTAAAACGGCGGCGTTGCATGGCGGGAACGTGTTTAAGTGCGGGAGCGGTCGTATCAGACTGTGGTGTGTCGAGATTTAATTCAGCCGAATTTTTGCACCAAGTTTGCCAACTTTGCGGATGCTGATATTGAGGGGCCCAAGCGCCCCAAGAGAGAATGCTGAATGTTAGTTGCACTACTTTGCCTCGACACTAAATTTAAGCTGTCTTAGTTATCCCTAACTAAGTTAGAACATTGATGGATTGTCATACCATAGTGAGGTGTAAACGCGTTTGATGAATGACGATGACGCTAGGAATGCCCTCTACAGCGTGGCCATTCTACACTATGCCCCGCGTTTTTATGAAGCCATTTGCATTGTATGGGTTAACGCAATGGGATCAAGTGCTGTGATTTTCAGCAGAACGATCGAATTTCTGTAACATATATCGCAATGGCAGTCTCATTCGACAGGCTTTTTTATCCTAGCGATTTGCGCTCAAAATGAAAAAAGGCGCACTGAGCGCCTTTTGTCTTATCCACGGCAAGGTTTTACTGTGCCAGTTGGTTCTCGAGTTTACGTAGAGCCACTTTTAGCTTGCGGGTATTTTCTGGACCCATACGGATCAGCAGTTTTTGCGCGCTAGGTAGTGCCTCTAAGTTAGGGTCAACAAATTGATAGTTAACGCTAATAGAGCTCAGCTCAATCGGATCTTCAATGATAGGCGCCGCGAGCAGTATTTTAATCGCTTGCAGCATTCTGTCGTTGAATTTTGCGTTGCTGTAGCCGAGTTCGGTAAAGGCTTCCTCTAGCATAGGCGTCATTTGCTTATAGGTGACCATTAACGTCTGTTCGTCCATTTTGGCAATCGAGTCAACATAGGCATCGTATCTGTGGAAACCCTCAGGGTTTAAATACACTTTGTTGGTGATTTCAGAAACCGAGAAATGCTTCTCTGGGCCTTTGAGTGGACTCACTTTACGGGTCAATTCGCCCTGAGCTAAGTTATCAACAAACACCACAAATTGGCGTGCGAGATCTTGCTGCACTAATGCAGAACCCAGCACATTGTTATCGATAATGGCGAGGGCTTTTTGTTGTACGAATGCATCACTTTCAGCCAGTGCAGGTACAGGTTCAGCAACCACTTCAGGCTCCGTTACCGCAGGGGCTTCTGTGCTGTTGGTGTTTGTTTCTGTAACAGCAGGCGTCGTTTCAGTGGTTTCTGGCTCTGGCGCACTTTCGAGCGTCATTGGCTCAGATGGCGGTGTTTCAGGCAATACAATTGGCGCGTTAGGGATGAGTTTAGGTGAATCTGAGTCACCGCTGTAGTAATAATATCCTCCGGCAGAAAGTAGCACGACGAGCACTATCGCAAAAAGCGCAAAGCGATTACTGCTAGAAGAAGTCTCTTGAGGTGTTATTCTATCATCTTGATTAACTTGCATTTTACATCCTTCGCTTGAGTGTCAAGGTAACTTGGTGAATACATGCAGCTAACATTAAAGTGCAAGAGCGGACTATTGGAATGCCGCTGGTTCATTTTGCAAGTTTCCATGCGCTTGTCTATAGCGCTTAGCTGAACATAAACAATTTATTTTGAGTATCGAGGCAGATGTCACTCCTCGGCCTTTCCCCTTTACTGCCTAAGCCTGCACATAGTGCTGCTTGTGCCCGAGCCAACGTAAGATAATCGCATCGACTTTTTCGGGGGCCTGCGCCATCACATGATTTGCCAGTTTTTGAATATGCGGGATCAAAGCTTGATCGCGCACCAGATCGGCAATTTTCAGCTCGGCCAGTCCCGTTTGCTTAGTGCCAAGTACTTCACCTGGGCCACGAATTTCTAAATCTTTCTGCGCTATGATGAAACCGTCATTACTTTGTCTGAGTACACTCAGTCTTTGGGTGGCGGTATGGCTCAATGGCGCCTTGTAGAGTAACACACAATGGCTTGCGATGGCGCCTCGACCGACTCGTCCGCGCAGTTGGTGTAGTTGTGCCAAACCTAAACGTTCAGGGTTTTCAATGATCATCAGGCTGGAATTAGGCACATCGACGCCGACTTCAATCACGGTTGTTGCCACCAGTAAATGAATTATGCCCGCCTTAAAATCGGCCATGATTTGCTGTTTCTCGGCGCTCTTCAACCTGCCATGCACGAGACCAATATTGAGCTCGGGCAGGGCGAGACGCAGTTCTTCGGCCGTGTCTTCGGCGGCTTGGCATTCGAGCACTTCGGATTCTTCAATCAGAGTGCACACCCAATAGGCCTGACGTTTATCTGTGATGACGGCGTTACGTACCCGTTCAAGCACTTCGTTGCGGCGTGAATCGGCAATCGCCACTGTGGTCACGGGTGTCCGTCCCGGCGGCAGTTCATCGATAATGGATGTGTCGAGATCTGCATAGGCCGTCATCGCCAGCGTGCGCGGGATCGGCGTTGCCGTCATGATCAATTGATGCGGGTGGAACCCTTGGCTCACGCCTTTTTCACGCAGACCTAAGCGTTGGTGTACGCCGAATCTGTGCTGCTCATCTATGATAATTAACGCAAGTTTGCTAAAGACCACATGCTGCTGGAAGATGGCATGGGTACCAATCACCATCTGGGCGGCGCCGGATTCTATGTCCGCAAGGGATTGCGCTCTGACCTTGCCTTTGAGTTTACCCGCCAGCCAACCGACTTTAAGTCCGAGTGGCTCAAACCAAGCGGCAAAGTTAGTCGCATGTTGCTCGGCCAATAGTTCTGTTGGCGCCATCATGGCAACTTGATAACCGTTTTCAATCGCTTGCAGCGCAGCCATCGCCGCGACTAAGGTTTTACCTGAACCTACATCCCCTTGCACTAAGCGCATCATAGGGTGCGGCTTTTCTAAATCTTTGCCTATATCGGCCACCACTCTTTGCTGGGCGCCTGTGGGCTTAAAAGGCAAAGCGGCAAGGAAGGGATTGAGCAACTGCCCCGTGGCCTGCATGGTGACGGCAGCGTCTAGATTACTGCGCTGTCTTAGGCGTAACATGCTGAGATTGTGGGCGAGTAATTCTTCCTGTACGAGTCGCTGCTGTGCAGGGTGTTGGCCTAACTCTAAATCGAACTGAGATATCCCCGCAGGAGGCCGATGCAGCGTCTGCAGCGCTTGTTTAAGGCTAATGTTATTCGGTTGCAACTGCGGTGGCAGCAGCTCAGTTAAGCCGCCATCTTCCAGCAATACCAAAGCTTGCTCGGTCAGCTTGAGCCAACTTGCCTGTTTTAAGCCCTCAGTTGTGGGATAAATCGGCGTTAGGGTATCACTCAGATGAACATCTTCACCGGGATACACGACTTTATATTCTGGATGCACTATCTCAGCTTGATGGCCGCCACGGCGCACTTCACCGTAGGCGCGGATCATCAAACCGTTTTGCATGGCATTACGCTGGGCGACGGAAAAGTTAAAGAAGCGCAGGCTCAAGCTACCCGTATCGTCGCGCACATTGCAGACCAGCATACGCTTGCGGCCTTGGATGATTTGCGTCGATTGGATTTCAGCTTCTATGGTGCCGTAACTGCCGGGCATAAGGGCGGCAATCGGATAGATTTGGGTTCTGTCTTCGTAGCGCAGGGGTAAGTGAAACAGCAGATCTTGTACTGTTGTGATGCCGAGCTTTGCGAGTTTCTCCGCGACCTTTTTGGCGACGCCTTTGAGGTCGGTGATCGGAACAAGATCCAATTGCTGCAAGTCGTTAGCACTCAATCACTGTGAATTTATACATATATTAACAGAGAATAAGCGTAAGGCAATCTCAAGCAGAATGAGGGACTTATTTGCTAGCATAACTAACGTCAGTTTGCGGCCCTTAGGTTTCGGCTAAGGCCGCAAAAATTGTCGATATGAACGAAAGAGTAGTTAACCGTGAGCGTGATTACAGCCAGCCCTTTTGTTTGGCGATGCGTGCTGCATCGATTCGGTTGCTAGCATTGAGTTTAGCTATGGCTTCGGAGAGGTAGTTACGCACTGTGCCTTCGGCGATAAAAAGGGTTTCGGCGATGTCGGCGGTGGATTTGCCTTCACTGGCGAGGCGTAGGGCGCGGCGCTCTTTATCGTTGAGTGGGTCGGCGTCACCAATTGCCATCATGGCCAGTTCAGGATCGATGACCCGTTTACCCGCCATAACTTGTTGAATCGCGTTGACTAAGGTTTCCGAGGGCGCATCTTTTAGTAGAAAACCGCCGACTCCAGCTTCGATAGCGCGTTTGATATAGCCCGCGCGGCCGAAGGTGGTGATGATCACGACCTTAGTTTGACTATGTTGATCCTTTAACCAAGTTGCCAGTTCTAGGCCTGTGCGGCCGGGCATTTCGATGTCGGTTAGCAAGAGATCAAAGCTTTGCTGTTTGAGTAGGCCTAGGGCCTCGTCGCCGTCACTCGCTTGGGTGATATTAAAGCCTCCCGCAAGCGTGAGGAGTGCCGCGAGTGCGCCTCGCACCATGGCTTGGTCTTCCGCCAATAAAATCTTCATTAATCTGTTGCTCCCTGCAAAGGTAAACTGACGGTAAATGCATATCCCTGTTCGAGATTATAGCTCAAGCTGCCGCCTAAGCTGTCAAGACGTTCGCGTATCCCCGTGAGGCCATTGCCTTCAGCGATAGGTTTACTTGTGCCATTATCTTTGACCTCAACGACTAGCCTATCTGCTTGCTGAATAAAGTCGATAATACATTGACTTGCGCCGCTATGGCGTAAAATATTATTCACCAGTTCAGTGACAATTAATCCCAGCTGGCTCTCCATTCTGGCGGGCAGTTTAGGGATATTGCCTGTCAGCTCGACACTGACTCCTTTTTCCCTCAATAGTTTACACAGTTGTGTCACGCTATCCGCGAGACCCTTATGTTTGTAGTCAGATACGGTGTGGCGAATTTGGCTGAGGCTCTCGCGGGCAATTTGGCCGAGTTCATTAAGCTGGATTGTGGCCAGTTGGTATTGCTGTTTTGCCAGCAGTTTTTCTGCCAGTTCCGCCTTAAGCGCAATCGAAGACAAGCTGTGGCCCATGATGTCGTGTAGATCGCGGGCAATGCGTTCTCGCTCAACCATAGCCGCTAAGGTGCTAATTTCTTGCGTGCTTTGCTGTTCTTTCAATTTATGTTGATGACGCCTGCGTTCGGCTACGCCAAACATGCCTACACCGAGCACTAATCCTGAGCCGTAAAGCGGAAAGTAGTAACTGTTAAAGTCGTAAATTTCATTGAGGGCAAACAACAGGCCGATTAAGGCGGCAATAGCCAACAGACAGGTTCTGAGAGGGTAAAAAAAGCCAATGAAAAAAGCGGCAAAGGTGAATAACGAGATAGATCCTGGGTTGATTGGGGTGATTGCTGTGGCGATGGCCACCATCATCAGAATGGGGCGATAGGCGCTATTCTGATTGCACTTATAGGCCCAAAAATAACTGGCAATAAAAGGAACGAGCACGGCAAAGCTAAGGGCGATTTTCCATGCTGGATACGTATTGATGGCAAGCGGAATAAGATAAAACACTAAGTTTATCAAATACACCCAAGCGAGTTTTCGTTCGAGCTGAAGATGCGTGCTGATCATAATGCCTCTATGAAACTGTGTTGACTGTTAATCGTTGTTCGTTGAATGCCCGAAGGTGACATCTGTGTTGATTCATCTGTTTAGGGATTGGCGCTGGGGTCAGCGTCATCAGTCCCTGTTAACAACTTGGTCTAGTTTGCACTTAATTGCTGATTTTGTTGAAGCAAAAATTTTGCCCAACCGTAATCTGCTTGCACTTTCATCGCCTGTTGCCAATCTTCACTCGCGCCTTGGCTATCGCCTAATTCCTGTTTAGCGAGCCCGCGCCACGTGTAAGCTTCGGCTTCACCCCAACAAATGTCGTTGCAAGGTTGGGTGAATCTTTCTATGGCGGTAGTGGCGAGCGTCTTAGCATTTTGCATGCTGCCGCCAAACATAGTTGGCGTGTTATAGGCGGCGATGGCTTTAACCAATGCGATCCGTGGATTTTGGGGTTCTAACTGTTCGGCGTTGGCAATGGCATTGGCTGATTTCATCCCGAGAGTTGCGCCTTTGCTATTGTCTAAGGCGATTTGCAGGCCATAAACCGACGATAACAGCGCGAGGGATTCCGCGTCAGCTTGGCTGGTTTCTAAGGCTTCTAATGCAGTTTGCGCATTAGTCAGTGCACTGCTGGCGAGGGCTTTTTGTCCCATGACATTGGCGCTAATGGCTAAGCGATAGTTCGCATAGGCTTTATCGTAATCTTGGGTGCTGGCACTCAGTTGTTGCAGCTGCGCTAGGTTCATCGAGTTTGAGGCCGCATCTATGCTGGTGATGTTGGCGTTAGAGGGCGACGCTGCAAACGCGTGGCTGCTGATAAGCGCTAAGCTTGAGACGATTAATAATGTTTTCATGGTATTTCCTTATTGAGTAAGTTTCCCCGTGTTTGGGGACGGACTCATTATCAGAAATTCGACAGGAAAAATGCAGACACAAAGGTCATGGCTTTAGCATGACAAATGTCATCAGTTTAAGGGTGTTAAATTTGTCTTTTTTAAAAGTGCGAAACCCAGATAGCAAAACACCGGAGAGGCTCCGGTGTTCTAAGTGGATATTACCGCTGAGTGTTATACCAAAGCTTGAGCGCTCGCTTGGTTAATCAGGTAACCCATGTAACCTAAATAGGTCAGTAGCAGCACAGAACCTTCGCGGCGGCCGATGCGTAATCCCGTCCATGCAAAAGGCAGAATCACTATGGCTAAAGCTAACATCACCATAAAGTCGAAGGGTTGGAAACCGAGTGACGACACTGGATGAACTATGGCGGTAACGCCTAAAATGCCCAAAATATTGAACAGGTTAGAGCCAACAACGTTACCGATAGCTATATCGCTTTGACCTTTTAGTGCCGCAATCACTGAGGTCACTAACTCTGGCATACTGGTACCAATCGCCACGATCGTTAAGCCGATAATGACTTCACTCACGCCGAAGGTTTTTGCTAAATCGACTGCGCCGTTCACAAATAGAATACCGCCGCCAACTAACATGCTAATGCCGACTAGGATGAACAGGCCAGAAAGCAGTGGGTTATTGGGACCCGCTTCAATCTCTTCTTCATTCTTGCTGTTTTTCGAGCTGATATAGCTAAAGGTTAAATATCCGAACAGTAGAGACAGCAGTACCACACCGTCAATAAGGCTGAGTTCGCCGTCTAACAAGAGTCCCCAGAACAGCATAGAAGCCAAGATCATCAAAGGGATATCGCGCTTCACCACTTGGGATTGCACTTGGATAGGGCGGATTAAAGCCGTGATCGCTAAGATCAAACCTATGTTGGCAATGTTGGAGCCGATAACGTTACCTAAGGCGATACCACTGTTTCCGGCGAGGGCAGATTTGACGCTCACAGCCAGTTCTGGTGCGCTAGTACCAAAGGCAACAATAGTTAAGCCTATGATAAGTGGCGTAATACCTAAGCGTAGGGCGATAGCACTCGCGCCACGCACTAGGGCTTCGGCGCCTAAGGTTAAAATAATAAAACCGCCAATAATCGAGAGTGTAATGAGCATCACGGGACTTTGTTAAACCTATATTGAATGGGAAAGTACAAGGGAATTATCCCTTAGCCGACAGGCGCACATGATACGTGGTTTTATCGGAGTTTGACAGAATATGTCATAAAAAAGCACGCCGAGGCGTGCTTGATTTATGTCGATAACCACATTGGCCATCTCTCTGTTTAGCCGAGTTATTTTTGTGTTAACTCATCTTCCCAGCGAACTTGGGCGCCACGAATGCCATCAACTCTTTCGCTAAAGGCTTTTTCAAGCACATGGCGTTTGATCTTAAGCGTCGGTGTCAGTACATCGTTCTCAATCGTCCAAGGATCGTTAACTACGATAATCGCATCCACATGTTCGTGTGACTCTAAGTGCGGATTCACGCTATCGAGTGTCGCCTTGAGTGAAGCGCGGACTTCTTCGCGGGCTTGCAAACTAGCGCCTTCGGATAATTGCACTAATGCGACCGGATGCGGCAGGCCAGAGCCAATCACGCAGATCAGTTCAACATGCGGGTCCTGCGCCAATTTACGTTCGATAGGCACGGGCGCGACATATTTTCCCTTGGCGGTTTTGAAGTTGTCCTTCACTCGGCCAGTAATGGTCACGCAACCATCGGCATCAATAGAGCACAAATCGCCAGTGTGGAAGAAACCATCGGCGTCGAAGGCCGCAGCAGTGGCTTCGGGCTGTTGGTAATAAGCCGTCATCAACCCTGGACTCTTAAGCAGCAACTCCCCATCTTCACCTTGGCGGATCTGACAATCCTCGACCGGGCGACCTACTGTGCCAATTTTTCGGGCATCGAAAGGGTAGTTGATAATCGAGTAGGCGCAGTTTTCTGTCATACCCCAAGCTTCACAGATATTCAGACCAATGCTGTGATACCAGTGGATCAGCGACGGCGGGATCGGCGCAGAGCCAGAGCCGAGCAAACGACAATGGTTCAAACCTAAGCCTTTATGGATTTTGTGCTTCACTAAGCTGCTGATTAACGGGATCTTCAGCAATAGATTCAGTTTACTAACACCAATTTTGTCTATGATGTTTTTCTGGAACAGGCTCCACAAACGCGGCACTGAGAAGAATACCGTCGGTTTTGCCCTTTGCACGTCGGCGACGAAGGAGTCGAGACTCTCGACGAAGGCGACCACGCTGCCGGAATAGAAGGATGAACCTTCAATCGCGACGCGCTCTGTGATGTGCGCTAAAGGCAAATAGGATAACAGTCTGTCATTGCCGTCGGTGCGTAAATCACGCACTACCGCTTGGCAGGTCCAGCCATAGCTGGCGAAGGTTTGAATCGCGCCCTTAGGTTGACCCGTCGAGCCAGAGGTATAGATAAGCGTCATCACTTGATCAGGCAGCGGCAGCGGCGCATCGACGAGTGGATAACCTAGTTTAAGCAATTGTTCCCATTGATATTGGGCTGGCATTGTATCGTAGGGCATAGCAAGGCGTAGCAGCTCGCCGCCGACACCGGCTTCTTGGTCGGCCCAATGGTCGAGCTTGCCGAGGAAAATGGCTTTTGCACCGCTGTGTTGCAGCACATAGCGAATGGTATCTGTGTTGGCCGTTGGGTAAATCGGCACGCTAATATAGCCGCCGTGCATTAACGCGAGGTCGGTGATAAACCATTCGGCGCAGTTTTTAGAGAGTACGGCAATTTTATCACCGCGCTCTAGGCCTAGATGCTGTAAGGCACCGGCCAGTTGCTGAACTTTTTCTTGAACTTCGGCCCAAGTAAAATCAAGGAATTGACCCTCGATAGGTTGGCGTAAATAGACTTGATCCCCCTGAGTCTTAGCCCAGTGCGCCAGCATTTCAATTGGCGTCTTAATCGCTGTATCCATTGGCAATTCCTGTTCTTTATTGTTATTTTGGCTGCACCCAGTATGGCGAGTTTTGTGAGCCTGCGCAAATAGTTTACAGGATTGTAAAATATGAGAATGGAGCCCAAAGCCTACAAGCTGAGTATGAAAATAAGATGAAGAGAATGGCAAGCGTCAGAGAGGCTGGTGACGGCAACAAAAAAGGCGCCGCAGCGCCTTTTTGTTGGTTGAAGGGGCATGCTTGAGCTTACAGCTCCATCACGCCATCCATTTCAACTTGAGAATCCTTCGGCAATTGCTTCACGCCGATAGCTGCACGGGCAGGGTATGGCTGGCTGAAGTAACGGCTCATGATTTCATTCACTTTTGCAAAGTGGCTTAAATCAATCAGGAAGATGTTGAGCTTAACGATATCGTTGATTGAACCGCCCGCAGCAGTACAAACTGCCGTTAGGTTTTCAAATACTTGCACCACTTGAGCTTCAAAATCATCGCTGACAATTTGCATTGTGCTTGGCACAAGCGGAATTTGGCCGGATAAATATACTGTGCTGCCGACTTTGACGGCCTGTGAATAAGTGCCGATGGCCGCAGGGGCGTTTTCGGTCACTATGATGATTTTTTCTGCCATGACGCTCTCTCTAATGTTGAGTTAATTAACGATTACGGGACGTACGCAGCACTTCGGGCAGTACCCTAATTCGGCGCATCACGTTGGCTAAATGGATCCTGTCTTTCACCGAAATCCGCAGGTTGATCAAATACACGCGGCCATCTCGTTCCTCTGTACTGAGGTTGTGAATGTTCGAGCCTTCGGCGGCAATGATCGAGGTAATCTTCGCCAGTGCGCCTTGGTGGTTAACAATTTCCACCCTCAGGTTAGCTTGGTAATCAACGCCTTCGACATTATCCCATTGCACAGGAATATACTTGTCAGGCTCGCCTTGATAACCACGAATGTTGGCGCAGTTTTCCATGTGTACCACTAAGCCCTTACCTTGGCTCACGTGGGCAATTACGGCATCACCAGGGATTGGGCGGCAACAGTTGGCGAAGGTAACGAGCATACCTTCGGCGCCACGAATTGGCATCATGTGGCCGTCGCGGCTTTCTTGATTTTCAAGATTATCGCCAATCAAACGCTGGGCGATAACAATGCTCATGGCATTGCCTAGGCCGATGTCGGCGAGCAGTGAATCGAGCGTGGTATGTTTAGTATCGCGAATGACTTTTTCAATCTGCTCAGGCGGAATGCTGTCGAGCTTAGTCTTGCCGAGCGCATGGTTGAGCAGGCGGCGACCAAGCGCAATTGCGTCATCACCCTTAAGGCTTTTCAGCACTTGGCGGATTTTGGCGCGGGCCTTACCTGTTACCACAAAGTTCAGCCAGGCGGCATTCGGACGCGCGCCTTTGGCGGTAATGATTTCAACGGTTTGGCCTGAAATTAACGGCTGGCTGAGCGGATACGCTTGACGGTTAACGCGGGCACCGACGCAGGTATTACCCACATCTGTATGCACTTCGTAGGCAAAGTCTACCGCGGTGGCATTCACGGGTAATTCCAGAATGCGACCTTCAGGGGTGAACACATAAATCTCTTCTGGGAAGAGTTCCGTCTTCACGTTTTCAACGAATTCGAATGAGGTGCTGGCGCTTTGTTGTAATTCCAACAAGCTTTGCATCCACTTACGGGCACGCACTTGAGTCGTCGTGCCTTGGCCTGTTTGCGCACCGCCTTTGTAGGCCCAGTGTGCAGCGACCCCTTTGTCGGCCATCTGGTCCATATCTTCGGTACGAATTTGGATCTCAACGGGCACGCCGTGTGGACCAAACAAAGAGGTATGAAGTGACTGATAGCCGTTGGCTTTAGGGATAGCAATATAATCTTTGAAACGACCGGGGCGAGGTTTATACAGTCCGTGCATGGCGCCGAGTACGCGATAACAAGTGTCGATGGAATCGACTATCACCCTAAAGGCGTAGATATCCATCACTTCTTGGAATTGCAGCTCTTTACTCTGCATCTTGTTATAGATGGAGTAGAGATTTTTCTCGCGGCCTTTAACTTTTCCTGGAATACCCGCATCGTTTAAGCGCGTATAAACAGCGGCTTCAATACCTTGGATCAATTCTTTGCGATTGCCACGGGCAGCTTTAACGACTTCTTTAAGCACCCGATATCGCATGGGGTAATACGCTTGGAAACCTAAGTCTTCTAACTCTGTCTTGATGTTATGGATACCGAGACGGTTAGCGATGGGCGCGTAGATTTCTAAGGTTTCGCGGGCGATACGGCGACGTTTGTCGGGACGCAGGGCGCCTAAGGTACGCATGTTGTGGGTTCTATCGGCAAGCTTGATGAGGATAACGCGGATATCCTGCGTCATCGCCATCATCATTTTACGGAAGTTTTCAGCCTGAGCTTCTTTCTTGTCGCGAAATTTAAGCTTATCGAGTTTTGACACGCCTTCGACGAGCTCGGCCACCGCGACACCGAATAGTTCGGCTAAATCGTCTTTGGTGACATGAGTATCTTCGATAGTGTCGTGGAGCAGTGCTGCCATCAGCGTCTCATGATCAAGACGCATGTCAGCAAGGATGCGGGCAACCGCAACCGGATGAGTAATATAAGGTTCGCCACTCGTGCGCATTTGCCCTTCGTGGGCATCACGCGCAATCTGGTACGCCTGCTTGAGCAATTCTACCTGTTCGGGTTCTAAGTAACCGGAAGCAGACTCCTTTAGACCTTCAAACAGATACAAGTGGCAGCTCTCCTTTTACCTAAACAGGTGTTTACTCAACAACTCTTATAATGAACGGCCTTCAGCAATGGCTGAAACTGCTGCAATTTCAGCGGCTTCACGTTCACGTACCGTTTGACGCTCATCGGCATCTAAGGTGTGAGCGTTAACTAAACCGAGTTCGATTTCACGCAGGGCGATAACCGTTGGTTTGTCGTTCATCTCTTCAACCATAGGGTCTTTACCCTGCACGGCGATTTGGCGAGCACGACGCGCCGCAACCAAGATCATATCAAAACGGTTGCCGATTTGTTCTACGGCGTCTTCTACAGTTACGCGAGCCATGTGTTGAAACTCCAGTTTATCTAGGGAAAAAATGACGCAAAATTGTACACTATGACAGTTGGCTTGCCAACAGATCGTCAAGCATATCATTTTGCGCGTGGATCTGACTAGCACAGGTTAAGCGCTGACTGCGAATGATGGCACGCAAATCAGCTAACGCAGTGTCAAAATCGTCGTTGACGATAATAAAATCATATTCTTTATAGTGGGACATTTCCGATACGGCTTGTGCCATACGGCTGGCGATCACATCGCTACTGTCTTGTCCACGGCCAGTGAGGCGGCGTTCTAGCTCGGCTTTCGAGGGTGGCAGAATAAACACACCAACGGCATCGGGCATCACAGCTTTCACTTGCTCGGCACCTTGCCAGTCGATATCGAGGAAAACATCGATACCTTGTGTGAGCGTATGCTCAATCACATGGCGCGAGGTACCATAGTAATTGCCGAACACTTCTGCCCATTCAAAAAAGGCATTTTCAGCAATTAACGCTTTGAATTGTTCAACATTAACGAAGTGATAGTGCTGACCATCGACTTCACCTGGGCGTGGCGCGCGGGTGGTATGTGATACCGAAACCTGCATGTCAGCGGGCTTGTCTTTAAGCAAGGCCGAGATCAGCGAGGATTTACCTGCGCCACTTGGCGCCGACACAATAAATAAATTTCCGCGTGCGGTCATGAGCTAAATATCCAATTGGTTAACGCAAGAAGGGCCCAGAAAGCCGAGCATTATACCGATTTTGACCATAGAAATACTAGGGCTAGTAGGCCAGCAATTTAAGCCTATTTTAGATTTACTTCGATATTATGCGCATTTTTATCCGACTAGGGTCGTAGGCACTGACAATTGCGGGTAAATTGGTTACGCTCGTGCGAATAAGGCAATGAGTGTCTTTTTGTATCTCGTTTTTACAACAATAAAGGAAGGGTCGTGCTGTTAAAATCTCTTTTCTGCCTTCACGGGCGTGATTCTCGTCCCCGCTTTGTCGCAATCAGTGTTGGCGTTTACGTCTGTATTGCACTTGCCGCCGCTGCTTTTGGGGCTAATTTCCTGATGTATTTACTGGCATTGTTGGGCTTACCTTTATTAGGGCTCGCCAGTTTGCGTCGTTTGGCCGATGCCGATAAATCAAAAGGCTTGATTGGCGTATTCCTATTACCCTTATTTATTTTCATCGGGCTGTTAACGGCCGATGTGCATATTGCCTTGATCGGCTTGAGTTTAGTGTTAGCCGCTGGACTGACGTTTTGGGGCTGGCGTTTACCTGCGCCAACCATAGTCGATTATCGCTACGGTTATTTCGGCCCTGAGCTGGATGCGCCGACATCGCAAGCTATGCCTAGGCGCCGTGTTGAGCCGACGATCGTTCCAAAGGCGGCTAAAGAGATAGAAACTCAAGATGTTGCCGCAAGACAGGCAGCTAAATCGACCGCCCATATTCAAGCGCAGCCTCAAGTTGAGCGACATGAGCCGCATGTTGAGCAGTCGCATGCACAGGCCATTAGCGCCGCAACGGCCTCTGAGGCAGTGGTGGATTTATCTGCCCATGTTGAACCCATTGCCTCTGAACCAATAGTCGCTGAATCAATAGTTGCAGAACCTATTGTCGCCTCGACTATGAGTGCGGCGGATGCCGAGCTTGAGGCCCAGCGCCAAGATGAACTGCGTTTTGATGCCCTTACTCGGATGACGCAAAATCCTGCCGATTTTGTGGTGCCCGACAGTCATGCGGATTTTCGCCCCGCTAACGCCAGTCGTGTCGAACAGACCAACATTGATTTAGTCGACGTTGATGTCGCCAATGTTGATTTAAAACATGTCGACTTTAACGCAGCCCAATTAGATCCCGCCGAACGCAGTACAGAACCGGGTTGGCGTTTTGCCGCCGAAGAAGATGAAGAGCCGGACAGCTTTAACGATCAAGATCATGCCGAAGAAGTGCGTCAACGCCGCGCAGAAGCGAAAGATTCTGGCTCGATGACCGAGCTGTTTCGCGGTTTGTTCGAGTTTTTAGCGCCGCTGAAACGTTTCTTCGTACTGCCTAAGATTAAGCTGCCTAAACTGGAACGCCGTTATTGGCGTCCTGCGGGGATAGGTTGTGGTGTTGTGGCCTTGTGCGCCTTAGTCTGGGGCCTTTGGCCAAATGGCGCTGCTGAGACAGGCGACGGGGCAGACGTGGTAACGGTTAACGCGATTGCGCCCTATGCGGGTGAGCGGGTGACGCTCGCGTTACCTGACGGTTTTTCTGTAGCGCTTGAGGATGACATCTTGATCATGCGTTGGCTCGGGGAGAAAGGTAAAGCGCAAAATCTGTGGTCCTTAGCGACGGCAAAGGGCGATAAAACCTGTAGTCTGTTGTCCTTTAACAATGGCACTGACTATCGCCCTGTGACAGTGGACTTGAAAGCCGACTCAGCAACCGAGGCACGATTCACCCCACTCGACACCCAAGCCATCATAGTGGACCTTGCGCGCCGTGGCAGTATCAGCCTGTGCGGTTATAAGTTCAGCCTTAAGGGCAGCCAAGCGATATTGGAACAGAATCGCACTTTTGGTGATTACATCGCGCGTTGATTTAGACTGCAAGTTAGGTCAGCAACATAAGTCGATAAAATTTCTGCTTAAATGCTAGTCACAATTAGAGGGGTAGATTACACTTTTGCTCCTCTTTTTCTCAAACCGCGTTTTAAATGCGTTATGCCTTGGTATTGAGCGCGGCGGTTTGGGGAAACATCTTTAAATTTGAACTGAATATATCAATCCAGCATGAATACAGAATTGACCTTAGTCATTATGGCTGCAGGGCTAGGTAGTCGTTTCGGCGGCGATAAGCAATTGGCAGCGCTCGGTCCCGCTGGCGAACCCATGTTGGTGTTATCGATCATGTCGGCCATTCGCAGTGGCTTTCAGCGTGCTGTGCTGGTGATCCGCCCTGAGTTAGAAACTGAATTAACTGAGATACTGACACGGTTTTTGCCCACCGATTTTGCCTATCATTTTTGCTATCAAGCCCTAACGGATTTACCCGAAGCGGCGCAGCTGGCGGATTTCAGTCACAGGCTTAAACCTTGGGGCACGGCCCATGCACTGTGGAGTGCGCGCCATCTCGTTAAAGGGCCAATGGCCGTTATCAATGCCGATGATTTTTATGGTGATAGCGCTTTTGACTCGTTAGCCAAAGGCTTAAGAATGAGACCGACAGAGTGGATGATGGTGGCTTATCCCATAGAACTCACATTGTCTGAGCACGGCGGCGTTAACCGTGGTCTGTGTCAGGTAGAAAATGGTCAGCTTAAATCGGTTGCCGAATGGCTCAATATCGCCGAGCAAGGTGGGCAATTGGTGGGTGATGGCCCACAGGGACATGCGAGTTTGCCGCCCGAGTCCTTGGTCTCTATGACTTGCTGGGGCTTCTCCCCAAGCATATTTGATGTTATTAAACGTGAATTCACCGAATTTATTGGGCAACAGGGTCAACAACCTAAGTCTGAATGTTACTTGCCCGCCATAGTACAAGCGGGCATTGAGCAAGGTTTGCCTGTCTATGTCGATGTTGCCTGCGAGCCCTGGCTCGGCGTGACTTATCCGCAGGACACTGTCTGGGTAAAACAAAAATTAACGGAGTTATTGAGTGATTAAACTCATCAGGCAGTCAGTGTTGCCTCATTTTGGTATTGAAGCTGCCGAGGCAAAAATTTCTGCCCTCGGTAATGGCCACATCAATGACACCCTTTTGGTGCGCTGGCCTGCGGGCGAATTAGTATTGCAGCGAATTAATACTGAGGTATTTAAAACGCCCAACGCTTTGGTTAGCAATGCCGATAAAATTAGCCATCATTTATGCGCTAAGTCGTTGCAGCAACAATACGGCCTGAAAGTCGTTAGCCCTTGTTTAACCCAAGAGGGCGAGTTGGCTATTGATTTAGGCGAACAAGGATTTTGGCGCGCGATCAGTTACTTGCCACATAGTCTCAGCATTGAAGTGGTTAAGTCGGAACAAGAAGCGGAAATGGCGGCCAAGGCCTTTGGTCATTTTGCCTCAGCCTTGAGTGACTTTGATGCGACAGAGCTTGAAGATGTGATCCCTCAATTTCACCATTTACCGGGACGCATGGCCTTGTTGCAACAGGCCGCCGAACTCGATAGCCAACACCGTTTAGATCTCTGCCGTCATTGGGTTGATTACGCGTTATCTCAGCAGGCTTTGCTGGATGAACTCGCGGAAATATCGCCAAAGCTGCCGCTGCGAATTTGTCATAACGACACTAAAATCAATAACATGCTTTTCGATAAACGCGACATGTCCAGTATGGCGATTATCGATTTAGATACCTGCATGAAAGGTCATCTGATGTATGACTTTGGCGATATGGTCCGCACCTTCTGCTCGCCTGAGGAAGAAGACTCTACAGCCTTGGATAAAGTTCAAGTGCGCCAAGATATCTTCGCCGCGATTTGCCGTGGCTACTTGAGCGAGTTGGGTGATGTCTTAACGGAAGACGAAAAACGCAGTCTGTGGCTCGGTGCGCGGGTGATTTGTTTGATGATAGGTGTGCGTTTTTTAACGGATTACCTTAACGGTGATGTGTATTTCCATATTCACCGCGAAGGCCACAATCTGGACCGCGCCGCCAACCAGTTTACCTTGTACCAAAGTTTGCTCGACCAAGAGACGGTACTTAAAGCTTATTTCTAAGTCAGGATATGGATCTTGGTGATTGCGCCAGTTTTTCGATCCAATGCACTGATAAACAAAACGCCCAAGGCTTTGCTTTGGGCGTTTTGCTTTAATACGATTGGTATAAGCCCTAGGCAGATGGCATTTCATCCGACATAATCGAGCAATATCCCTTAATATTATATGGATTTGTGCTTGGTATGGATTCACCTGTGGCGCAGCCGTTAGTCACTTGTTCACGGCGCAGCGAACGTAACTCTTGGTTAAGATGTACCCTGCGTCGCTCGCAGCAGGAGGCGGTTGCCTCGTCTATGATGACGGCGACCAGCGATAACTTCTTCAATGCCTACGCTATTTTTCTCGGTGCCAGCCTGGCGCAGATGGGCTTTGTCACAGGTTTACCTCAGCTTTTTGGCGCTATCTCCCAGCTTTTATCTGTCTGGCTCGCCAGCCATTTCTCCCGCCGAACTTTTATCGTCTTTTGCGCCGCCTTTCAGGCCTGTGTTGTGCTGGCGATGGGCGCGTTAGCCGCTTTTGGCCCTGAACATGCGGTGTGGATCTTTATCGCTTTAGCCGTTGGTTACCATGGCTTTATCAATCTAATTCAACCCCATTGGCGGGCGTGGATGGGCTCTATTGTTCCCGAACGGCGCCGTGGTGCTTTTTTCGCCGCTCGCACTCGGCTCACTATGGGCGCTTCTTTGAGTGTGTTCTTTATTGGTGGCGGCATACTTACCTTAACCGATTCGATGCAGATGGCGTGGCTGGGCTTTAGTCTGTTGTTTTCTATCGCTGCGATGGGAAGGTTTGTGTCGGCTTGGTTACTGCTGCAGATGCACGATCCCGATCCGCGCGAACCCAAACAGCGCGGCGTATTTTTGCAGACGATTGGTCATTTTCGCGAGGCGTGGAAGGATAAAACCTTTCGCCAGTACAGTTTATTTGTCGCCAGTATGCAGGGCATGGTGGCGATCTCGGCGCCATTTTTTGCCGTTTATATGTTGGAAGGCTTGCAGTTTACTTATCTCGAATTTGTGTTCGCCAGCGTGGCTTCGATAGCGACTCAATTTGTCACCTTGCGATTTTGGGGTCGCTTTAGCGATCAATTCGGCAATCGTTTAGTGATGATCATCACCAGTTGTATGATCCCAAGCTTGCCGCTGATGTGGCTATTCTCGGATAACTATCTGTATATATTAGCAATCCAAACTTTCTCTGGCTTGGCGTGGAGCGGCTTCACCTTAAGCACGGCAAATTACCTTTATGATATCCGCCCCTTTCGCAGTGACTTTGCGACCTACGCCGCTTTGCAAGCAGCCTTGAGTGCGGCCTGTGTATTTGTTGGCGCGATATTGGGCGGCACTATTGCCTCCCATGCGGCGGATTTTTTAGTCTGGTCGGGTTGGGATAGCGTGTTATCTAGCCCTATCTTCGTGGTGTTCTTAGTTTCGACCGTGCTGCGATCCTTAGTGACACTCTGGTTTATTCCGCGCTCGGTCGAACCTAAAGTGCGTCCAAGGCCGCAGTTACTGCAACTTATCTTCCGTATCCGCGGCTTTAATGCTATTTCGGGCGTGAGCCTCGATTGGCTCACTGTGGTGAAACGCCGCAAGCAATAGGGCGTACAGCTAAAGCGTGTAGTCGAAAAACTTACGGCTTTGCGGGCCAGCGCTATTACTGTTCACCTTATTGGGATGTTTATATTCATGCCAAGCCGCAACGTGTGTGCCAGCGTTTAATTTAGGGAAATCCAGTCCATGCTCGCTGGTGTTGACTGGCTGTGGTTGAACGGCTGCCTTTGCCTGACTCGTTCCTTCCTGTGATATCTGGGTTGGTGCACTTTTTATTTGAGAGTCCGAGAATGCCCTATCTGTCACTTGGCCTAAGGTCGGGCAATCCGTGGTTAACCCTAAAAATTGCAACAAGCGACTCAAACTCCCCGCATGGCTTATATCGAGTGAGATAAAATCTTCTCGGCCATGAAAGTAAGCGAACACTTCGTTTTGATGCCTTTGATAACAATCAACAAGATGTGCCTCGTCTGCGGGATTCGCCACTTTATCAATAGTAAACGTGTGCCGAAAACTGCGTTTCATAATCGGGTGAAATCGCCCCGATTTTGCTTCTAAATGCGGCAGCATTTTACCCAGCAGCATCTGCATTGAAGGCACCCACTTCGCCATTTCACGATCGAGGTAGACAAATTTGGCCTGCGGGAATAGACCATCAAGCTGCCGATAATCACTAAAACAGGGCACGTCAGAAATCGCATCGGCCAGCATAAACGCCTGTTTAGTAAAGGCCATGTGCGCCACTTTAAGCCCTTGCTCCAACAACGCCACACTCACACTCGTCGTGCCCGTACGCGGCAAACCTATGATAAAAACCTTCTGTTTCTCTACACTTGCCGGTTCACTACTGAGCGTACTGGACTGTTCGGGATGCATCTCATCTGGCGTGGTAATCTGTGAATGACCAGTGTGCTGCGTATTTGCGGCATGATCTGCATTGCCAATATGTTGTGCATTAGCTGAACATTGTGCGTGAGCAGAAGCTGTTGAATTGTAGGCATTATCAGGCATAGATTGGGCTCAGAATGTGTGTGCAAGCGGTGCAGTGTAAGCAATGAGTTTTCATATCGGCGTTTCGCATTGGCGTGTCAAATCAGCGGCGACAGTATATCTCAGCACGAAGGCTTTGTCGGTAGTATACCCAAACAACCTGAAGATGCAGGATTCAGCGGGAGTTTAACGCACTTTAGGCAAGGCGGTTATTTGCAGACCTAGCGGGCTAAGTTAAAAATAACCAACACAGCATAAAGTGCGTTAAAACCCGCCGGGACGGAGCGCCTAGGGCACTCCACTTCCGTGTTGCATCAATTCAAAAGGTGGCCGACATTCTGTCATTGGTGCGCCTTGAATTGAATCACCCTAGACGCTCTGAAACTCGTATATTCAGGTAGCTTGGGTATATACATAAAAGTCACGAACAACGGCAATGCGCCACAGTATTGTATGGCCGCTGTACGATAAAAATGGATGACCACAAGGCTTAGAAACTGAGCTCCCGGATTACCAACAAGGCTCATTTCCCTGCATTGCATAGCCATGTTGGTATTGATGAGGCGATTACTAGCGCTATTCGACTCATAAAGTGAGGCGAATATGCTTGTTAATCGCCTCATTATTTGAGTAGAATAGACTTGTTATTTGACTCGTGGGGTAAGATATGTGGATTTGGCAGCAAGCTGATTGGCCTAAGTTTCATTGGAATACCAGCAGCATTGATGCCTTGCTGCGTCAGGTCTATTTCAATCAGGGCCAACTGCTTGGCAAGCAAATGCTAAGTCACGACGACAGCCTGTTAACGTCAGACGCTGCACTCGACACCTTACTCGCTAACATTATCCATTCCAGTGCCATCGAAGGTGAAAAGCTCAATGCTGCTTCAGTGCGCTCATCCTTAGCTAAAAAACTCGGCGTGACTGAGGAAAAACCGTATCCGACCACAGCGCAAACCGATGGTTTAGCTGACATTATGCTCGATGCTTTAAAAAATTTAGAGACTGAATTAACCCTCGAACGGATATTGGGCTGGCATCAGCAGTTATTTCCGCAGGGTTATACATTGTTTAACCCCGTTATTGGTGGAACGCTACGTGGCGATACGCCTATGCAAGTTGTCTCAGGCCGCATTGATAAACCAACGGTGCATTTTGAGGCCCCCTCTCGAGCGACTTTGGACGCTGAACTCTCGCAGTTTATGGAATGGTTTAATGCTTCACGGCAAGATCTGGGTTTAGATCCGCTTATCCGTGCGGCGATAACTCACCTTTGGTTTGTGACTCTGCATCCGCTGGATGATGGTAATGGGCGCATCACGCGTTTATTGACTGATTTAGCTTTGGCGCAAGCGGAGAAACGCTCGATTCGTTTCTACGCTATGTCGGTCAGTATTCTTGCCCGTCGCCAAGCCTACTATGACATTTTAGAGTCCACTCAAAGGGGCGATGTAGATATTACTCCTTGGTTAGTCTGGTTTTTTGAAACCCTCAATGACTGCTTACTCAATGCGATGGCAGATGTGAACAAGACTCTGCGGAAAACGCAGTATTGGCAAAATGTTGATCAATCCTTATTGAGTCAAGAGCAAGCCAAAGTACTCAATCGCATGTTAGACGGCGATTTTGAACTAGGGATTAATAGTAGCCAGTACCAAAAAGTCGCGAAGGTGAGCCGCGCCACCGCCACCCGTCATCTTGCGCAAATGGTCGAACAGCGCTTTTTAGTAAAAGCCGACGCCGGCGGCCGAAGTACCAGATACTTATTGCCGAGTGGGAAATAGGTTGTTTCAATGAGCTTAATTCGCTAAATAAATGGCTAAGCAACCTCAAGTTGTTGAAGCTAGCTGTTTGAGTTGCTTGGCGACGGATCATTTAGCTTAATAAGTGTTTCTTAACGACATGCTCAGTGTAATACAGCGGAAAAACGAGATGTTTTTGCTTAAGGGCCGACGAGCCTTGAGTTCCTGTCAACTTGATCGTTTTATGTGGATTGCATTTCTCTATATATGACTGTAGCGATTTAGCTCTTGTGCGTTTGCCACTTTTTACTTCGACAGGGATGATATCCCCTTCATCCGTTGCCAAAATAAATTCGATTTCGGCACGGGCGTCATTCCATGAATAACTTGGGTCAATGCCAATGGCGGTGAGTTCTTGCTGCACAAAGTTTTCTGCCACATACCCTTTGTATTCATAGTTTTGTTGCTTGATCTCTTTATAACTACTACTCAGCATATGATTGAGCAGGCCTACATCAAACAGAAACAGCTTGACCATATTTTCTTTTTTATAGGCCGCCAGAGGCGATTTCGGCAACCCTTCAATAGGATAGTTTGGCAAGGCTAAGCGGCAGCAGTTAAGCCAATGGATTGCGGTTTCAAAATCGCTATAACGAGATTTACGCTCATGCACATGTTTAAATTTAAAGCGTTTAACGGACTCATCGCTCACAAGTGATAGCTGCGCTGGAATGCTATTGAACACCGATTCAATTAGTGTGGCATCGACCTTGCCCGCGTATTTACCAAAATCGCGGCGATAACCTTCAACTAAATCGGCATGAATTTTAGAGACTTTTTCAACACGCTCTAAAATGCTTGATTCTTTAAACTGATACCAAGCAGAAACCGCTTCCGGCATACCTCCTGTAAAAAAGTAGTCCGTCAGTTTCTCCATCAATTTAGTGTGTACTGCCGCCGTGCTTGCCTGGGCTTCAAAGGCTTTGATCAGTGCTTGCTCGTTGGATGCGTAAATAAATTCTTGGAAGGTCAGTGGTCGTAAATTGTATTGCTCTACCTTGCCAACGGGAAAGGTGTTGAGCAAACCAATGTTCGAGCCGCTGGCCGCGACAAAATAGGAAGGTGCTTTTTCAGCAAAATACTTTAGTGAGGTAACGGCACGTTCACATTCGCCAATTTCATCTAAGATCAGCAGATCGGTTTCTGGGTTGAACGTTTGGTTGGTCAACAGCTCAATGTTCATTAACAGCTCGTCAGGAGACAATGAGCCATCGAACGCTTGTTTGTAAGCTGGGTTTTCAAGGAAATCGATACGAAGGACGTTGGTAAACGTATTACCAAACAACTCTTGCAGCAGGTACGTTTTACCCGTTTGCCTCGCGCCATCGATCAATAATGGCTTACGCATAGGTTGGTTTTTCCACGCAATTAAGGCGTTGAGTAAGATGCGCTGCATTGTCTTTTCCTGCCTATTAAGATTGTTAATCGGCCTACACAATAACCTATTTTACACATTTACGCGCATAAAAGTGGGTATTTTATCATTTTTATGCGCATTAAAATGCGCATTAAAATGCGCATAAAATTCGCTTGATGATGGTAATGGGCGCATCACGCGTTTATTGACTGATTTAGCTTTGGCGCAAGCGGAGAAACGCTCGATTCATTTTTACGCTATGTCGGTCAGTATTCTTGCCCGTCGCCAAGCCTACTATGACATTTTAGAGTCCACTCAAAGGGGCTATGTCGATATTACTCCTTGGTTAGTCTGGTTTTTTGAAACCCTCAATGACTGCTTACTCAATGCGATGGCAGATGTGAGCAGAACACTGTCGAAAACTCAGTATTGGCAAAGTGTCGACCAATCTTTATTGAGTCAGGAGCAAGCTAAAGTGCTCAATCGGATGTTAGACGGCGATTTTGAACTAGGGATTAATAGTAGCCAGTACCAAAAGGTCGCGAAGGTGAGTCGCGCCACCGCCACCCGTCATCTTGCGCAAATGGTCGAACAGCGCTTTTTAGTAAAAGCCGACGCAGGCGGACGAAGTACGAGATACTTATTGCCACTCAGTTTGAAACGATAAGGGTGAGGCATATTATCAAGCACTTGCATTCCAGTGACTCGCAGCAAGTCCATCCCTGGATGCTCAACCGTGACGTCCTGTCACGGATGGTCACTTCCATGCTAGTGCCTGATCCTGTTAGCCTTCGCGCATATCTGTTAGCCAGTAGAACTAATATTTGAGATAGATACTGGTCTAAAACCGACGTCAGCGGCCGAAGTACCAGGTACTTATTGCCGAGTGGGAAATAGAGGCAAGTTTACCTTGGTATTGGATACTCAATTATCAATAGCCTAAAGCGCGTTTGGAAATGTTCCTACTGAGTCAGTCATCGGTAATATGTTCCACTAAAGCCAAGCAGTATTAACTCCCTATCGAAAAAGACAAAACCATTCTGCAAATCGCAATTTGAATCAAATTGTTATGTGATATATTCGCTACAACTTTGATTGTTAGTCTTGGGGCGTATCTGGCTATGGAACAGGTCGGGATTTACGAAAAGCTGATTACTCAACTCGTTGAGCAGCGCTTAGATAAGGACATATTTTTTGTTGGAGAAAGGAAGCTAGAGGTTGCTGAAGCAAGTATTTGGCTGTCGCGTTTTCTGACTAAAGTTATTGAATATGTAATTAATTCTGTTCCTGCAGATGAAAACCAAGTTATCAATCAAATCAGTTTGGCTAATCGGTTAGTGATGTGGCTCAAAGAGCACATTAACGATGATGATTTTATTGATGAAAATCTCATCGATAGCCAAGGTCGGATACTCACCGCTCTCTTTAACAAGCAAAATCCTATTGCGACTGATTTGCCTAAATATACGGCCGCCATATTTCCATTAACGGGGCTCACTCAGAGTGAGCTTTTCTGTGGCAGTAATGCGGGATTATCGCTTGAAAGTGAGCTTAAACGTGAGATTCGATCATCAGATAAAATCTATTGGCTGGTGTCGTTTATCAAGTGGGCTGGGATTCGCATCTTCAAGAATGAACTTGAGGAGTTTACACGCAGTGGTAAAGAGTTACGCATCATCACGACATCTTATATGGGCGCGACTGATGCTAAAGCCGTCGAGTTTCTAGCCAGTTTACCCAATACCCAAGTCAAATTAAGTTACAACACTAAACGCGAAAGGCTGCATGCAAAGTCCTATTTATTTCTACGAAATACGGGTTTTCATACTGGTTATATCGGTTCTTCAAATTTATCGCATTCTGCATTGACCAGCGGGCTTGAGTGGAACCTTAAGATCACCACCCAAGAAATTCCACACATCATAGAAAAATCACTCAGTACCTTTGAAACTTACTGGGAATCGAACGAATTTGAGCTTTTTAGCGGTGATGCGAGCAGTAAAGAAAAGTTAAACAATGCGCTCAAAGAAGCGAAAGGCAGTGGTACTGAATCGAGCTCATTTCATTTTGACATTAAGCCGTTTGCGCATCAGCGAGAAATCCTCGAACAGCTTGTAGTAGAGCGAAGCGTTCATGGCCGTTTTAAAAATCTCATCGTCGCGGCAACCGGCACGGGTAAGACTATTATTTCCGCGTTCGATTTCGCGCGGTTTTATAAACTGCATCCAGAAGCCAATTTTCTATTTGTTGCCCATAGGCAAGAAATTTTACAGCAAGCCCTCGGCGCTTATCGCGGTGTGTTAAAGAATAATCAATTTGGCGAGCTATGGGTGGCAGAGCATAAACCAAATAGTTACAAACACTTATTTGTATCAATCCAAAGCTTGAATCTGCAACTTGATAACCTGCCATTAGCAGCTGATTTTTATGATTATATTGTGATTGATGAAGTCCATCATGTTGCTGCGAGTAGTTACCGAGGACTATTAGAACATTTTGAGCCGACGATTTTACTTGGGCTGACGGCAACCCCTGAACGCCATGATGGTGTTGATATTTTAGTGGACTTTTGCGGTGTCATTGCCGCAGAAATACGTCTGCCAGAAGCCATCAATCAACGGCATTTATGTCCATTTCAATATTTTGCGATCGACGATAACACCGACCTTAGCAAGTTAAATTGGAGCCGTGGCCGATACGACGTTGCTGAGCTGAGCAATTTATATACTGACAATGAACAGCGTGTGACGCGTATTATTCGCAGCCTAGCTGAAACCGTAACAGATGTGGGCAATATTAAGGCGTTAGCCTTTTGTGTTACCAAGGAACACTCCGAGTATATGGCGAAGAAGTTCAATTTGGCGGGGATCAGCGCCGATGTGCTGACCAGTGATAATCGCTCTGAAAGCCAACAAAAGCGGCAGAGCTTGGTCAGTGGCAAATTATCCATTTTGTGTGTGGTGGATATTTTTAACGAAGGTGTCGACATTCCAGAAGTGGATACTTTGTTGTTTTTACGGCCAACGGAAAGCTTGACCATATTCCTGCAGCAACTTGGCCGTGGCTTGCGTCTCACCGATGATAAGCAGTGCTGCACAATATTAGATTTTGTCGGAAATTCACGTGATGAATATGATTTCTCGCAAAAATTTAGAGCATTAGTCGGTAAAACGAATCAGTCGATAAAAGATGAAATTCTCAATGACTTTCCGCATCTACCGCTAGGGTGTCGAATTGAGCTTGAGGAAAAAGCGCAGTCAATGATTTTGCGTAATATTAGCCGCGCAACGCTCAATGCCAATCGATTAACCAGTCTAATAGCAAGCTTTAAACATCAGACTAACTTGCCGCTCACGCTAGGCAATTTTTTACGCCTTAACCCGCAAGTGACCTTGGAAGATGTTTATCGAATAAAGATTAATGGCCAATGTGGATGGACTTTATTAGTCGAGGCTGTTCAGGGTAATCAGATTGCTGAACCTACTGCGCAGTCCGATTTAGCCAAAGCATATTATCGCGCGATTAACTTTCATTTACTCAGTTGTACTTCACTATCCTATTTAATCTTTATCAAACAGTTATGCCAAAATAATTTTGTCTTTAATGGGGTGGATCCTATTCAAAATCAGTTTGCTTTGATGTGTCATTACAACTTTTGGGATAAGTCAGGTACAGCTCTAAACGTTAACAGTTTAGCAGCTAGCTTGCTGATGCTACGCAACAAGCCATTACAGGAAGAGTTATTGGCCGTATTGGCGATACTGATCAACCGGATACACCATCAAGAAATGGATTTGGAGTTACTCCAACCCACAGCGTTGAAAGTGCACTCTCGTTATACCCGTGAGCAAATTTTAGCGGCGATAGGAGCAAGCACATTTACAGCTAAATCGCCTTCTAGGGAGGGCGTGCTTGCGATTAATGAGCAAAATCTTGAATGTTTATTTGTGACGTTAAACAAATCAGAGAAGCAGTTTTCACCGACAACCATGTATCACGACTATGCCATTAGCGAGCATCTATTCCATTGGCAATCACAAAATAGCGCACGGCCAGAAAGAGGTAGGGGCCTAAGCTATATTGAGCAACAAAAGCTGGGGAAAACGGTGTTGTTGTTTGTTCGAGAGCAGTCAAAAGACGAAAATGGCCGCACAATGGGATTTGTTAATTTTGGAAAAGTACATTATGTCAGTCATAACGGTTCACAACCCATGAATGTCACATGGCGATTAGAACAACCAATCCCTAATGTAATGTGGCATGACGCGGCTAAACTGGCAGTGGGCTAAGTACTACTTCCCCAGTCTTTCTGCCAACAACTCCATCAAAAACTCAATCAATACACTCACCTTAGTCGGCAAATATTTTCGCTGCGGGTAAACCGCATAAATGCCATGTTCGGGGAGGGGATGGTCTGTGAGCAAAGCTTGTAGGCGGCCAGCTTGTAAGTCGGCGTCGACCATGAAGCGGGGCAGGTTGGCGATGCCTAGACCATCGAGTGTGGCTTGGTGGATGGCATCACTATTGTTGACTTGATAGTTACCGTTCGGCTGAATGCGAGTGGAGCCCTGCGGGCTTAAGAAGGTCCATTCAACACCATCACGAAAATATGAGTAGAACAAACAGTTATGTTGGCTCAGTTGCTGCGGCGTTTGTGGTGCGCTGTGGCGAGCGAGATATTCGGGTGACGCGCAAATGACACTTAAACAAGGGGCAATTTTACGGGCAATCAGGCTCGAATCTGGCAGTTCGCCGATGCGAATCGCCAGATCGAATCCGCCAGCAATTAAATCGGTGGTCTTATCATCCATCTGCATTTGCAGCTGTATTTTTGGGTAACGGCGCAGAAACTCGGGGATCAAAGGGGCGATATACAAGCGGCCAAATACCATAGGAACCGCGATGCGCAGACTGCCCTGAGGCGCTTGTTGTAGCTCGGAAATAGCGTCCAAGCCGTCTGCTGCGAGCTTAACTGCAGGGCGAACGTAGTCGAAGTAGCGGGCGCCCGCCTCGGTAAGACTCAAGCTGCGAGTGGTACGGTGCAAGAGTTGAATACCCAGACTTTGTTCTAATAGGGTAATGCGTTTACTCACCGCCGATTTACTCAGCCCAAGCTTTTGACTTGCCAGCGAAAAGCTACCGCATTCCACTACAGTGACAAAGATAGGTAGTGCCGAAAAGTGCTCCATAGTGTCCTTAGATTATAACGTTCTCCTGCCATTATTGTTGATGATACCTCAATAGTCAGTTTTTATTATCGTGGTTATCATTGCCCTTGATGCAAGGTAGACTAATGCACTTGCTGATTGCGGGTGTCGACTGTGGAGCCTAGTTATTTTCGCGCTCATTGCTCATGTTTATCGCTTATCTTGATTACTGCTAGGCAGCTAGCCACAGCATTGCCGCAATCGCCGATGTACCATTCTCGATGCCACTGAACGGCATGGGGATGGGTCTTAGCTATTTTGTCAGAAAGAGAGTTCCTATGTCCTTGCCTTACCAATGGATTTTGTTCGATGCCGATGAAACCCTATTTTATTTCGATGCCTTAAAAGGGCTTAAGTTGATGTTTACTGAGTTTGGGGTCGATTTTACCCAAGCCGATTTTGACGAGTATCAGTTAGTTAACAAACCACTTTGGGTTGATTATCAAGATGGCAAGATAACTGCCGCCGAGTTGCAGACCATACGTTTCGAACCTTGGGCTGCCAAATTAGACGTTACTGCCATGACGCTCAATAGCGCCTTTTTATCGGCGATGGCCGAAATTTGTTCGCCGCTACCCGGTGCCCGTGAGTTATTAGCCGCGCTGCAAGGTAAAGCTAAATTGGGCATCATCACCAACGGTTTCACTGAGCTGCAAACAGTGCGATTAGAACGTACAGGCTTGCAGCATCATTTTGATATTTTAGTGATTTCAGAAAAAGTCGGTATCGCTAAACCCGATGTAGGCATCTTCGAACATGCTTTCGAACTCATGGGCCATCCTGAGCGCGATGCTGTGCTCATGGTCGGTGATAACCCGCATTCAGATATTCAAGGCGGTATCAACGCCGGTATTCATACTTGTTGGTATAACGTCCACGACCACGACGTGCCTGCCGGTATCACCCCGCACTATCAAGTGAGCTCGCACCAAGAGCTATATAGTTTATTGTTCGGGTAAGTCAACAGGCACTCAGCTTATGCTGTGAAGTCACTTAGCGAGTCAGCACTTCACGGATCTTACTTGCTTTATTTTTACCTATACCACCCACTTGCATCAATGCCTCTTCAGATGCTGTTACGACTGCCTCGACACTGGCGAAATGGCATAAAAGTTTATTGGCGAGTTTAGGGCCTACCTCGGGTAGGCTTTGCAAGATGAATAATTGCTGATTTTTCTTGCGTTTGGGCTTACGTCCCGTGAGGGTTAATTCATGTTCTCTACGGTTTAACTGAGTGGCGCAAAAATACAGAATTTTGGCTGTTTCAGTTTGCGATAAACTGCGCAGTATTGGGATGTGGAAATTGATTGAAATCGAGCACAGCGCCCCGATTAACGCTTCTCTGCGTATCTGGTAACATGCGATATCTTGTGTATAACCTTCGATAAGCAGGGCGGTATGATTTGGGCTCTGGGCTAATCTGGCCACCTGTGAGAATAGGCGCCCATCGCATAATGATTGCACGAAATCGGGCAACGTTTTACGTTCAATCAGCCAACCATTGAGTTGATAATCACCCAATTTTAGGCGTTTTTTGATGAGTGAGAGATCTTCGTGCAGTGACAGCTCATAGATGATTTTTTCTGCATGTTCTCTATCGTCATAAAAGAGAGGGATTTTAGCCGCTGCCAATTTTAGTGACCTCAAGCGAGTGACATATTCAGGATTGTTTATGAGTGTAGTCAGGCTGAACAACAAGCACAAAAGTTGTCTTCAGCTTTCTGAGTCGCCTAGTTAAAATTTAGTTCTACCTATATCTGTTCGTTTGGCCAGCTGCATTTAGACAGCGCTAGAAAATCAATGTGAGTTAGCTATGAGTGAATATCAGTATTATCGATTCGAATGTGTTAACAGTAGCTTGTCGGTCCCGCAGCGAAATAGATTAAGGAATATTTCTAGCCGAGCAGAGATCACCAGCCACTCCTTTTGTGTTCAATATCATTACGGTGATTTAAAGGCCGACCCAGAAGCCTTAATGATGGATTTTTTTGATATTGGCTTTTATTACGCCGATTGGGGGCAAGTAAATGCGTATATTAAATTGCCAGCCGGTACAATCCCCTGTGATTTCAAGGCAATAAATGCTGACTTTTATGTGTCTTTTGTCGAGAATAAGCAGAACCAATTACTGATATTTACTTTAGAAGATGATTATCGCTACCGCGACGATGAGAGTGCCGAATCCTTTATGCTGCATTTGGTGGCACTAAGGACAGAACTATTAACTGGCGATTATCGTGCTTTGTATTTTCATTGGTTAAGCCAAGCCAACGATGATATGGCCTTAGAGCCCTTGCCGCTTATAACCTTTGATTTTCACCAGTTAACCCAGGCGCAATTGGCATTTACCACACTTTTTGACATTCCTTTACCATCGATACGTGCTTTACATCTTTTGCTGCAGTCAATGCCTGCACATGTTCCTCAACCCAAAGTATTAACGGCACAGCAGCAGGTGGCTAAGCTAACGGATGCCGAGAAGGACGCGTTGCTTTGTCGCTTATTTGATGAAGGGAAAATATTTGCGGCGGATGCGTATGTGCTCCTCAGAACGCAAGAAACACCAATAGAGTACTCCCACTGGGTAACAGTTGCATCGTTGCATCCCTTCTGGCACGTAGCAGAAAAAGAAGTGATGCAAGAAGATCGCATGGCAGAGGCCGAGCGTCTTGCCCGTGAGACGTTATTGCGTAATGAACATCTTGAAGCGGTTTATAAAGCGCATCAAAGCCATTGGGATAGTGCTTTTGAGGAGGCTGCTCGTGGGTGTGCCAGTGGCTATGATAATGCCGGCCGTACCTTGCAAGTGTTGTTCGATGCTTATCAACTAAAACAATCTTCCAGCGAGTTTAAACAAAATTTTGATGTTTTTATTAGCAAAAATAAACAGCGTAAAGCACTGATTAAGCGGTTAGAACCGTTACAGAAAATTATGCTATCGCTTTGATTTAGTTATTTTAATGCCAATAGCTATGGCGCTGTGATCGAGTGATGTGTTTTGCTTTATTAAAAGTGAATTAGATTGAGTAGCCAAGATAAATTCATGATAAATAAGGTTTTTTGTTTATTAGATTGTAGTTGAACACGACAACACACTATTCGACATTTGAAACTGAATGTCGGTTCTGCATTTCAATTAAATTCAGCGCTCCTTGGCAATGACTCCCCCCATTTCTTTTGTCTTTTATGGTCAGGCTACCCGCCGTAGCGGGTGAACTATGTTTAACGCCTATAGCGTGTGAATGTGTTTTTAACGGTTTAGGCGTGTAAACTTTGACTTACCTGCTTAGCGTGTACAGTAAGAGTTAAGAACAGTTTAAAGGTAAAGCTATCATGAAGGTGACCAACGCAAAGCAGTTGAGTACGTATCTAAAAGATGCGCGGCTGAACGCGCAGCTCTCGCAAAGCAAGGTGGCGAGCAAGGTAGGTATTCGCCAGGATACCGTTTCAAGCTTTGAGTTGAACCCGGATTCGACCAAATTAGAAACGCTGTTTAAGATCCTTTCTGCATTAAACCTAGAGCTAGATATAAAGGTTCGGAATCCACAGCTGGTGGATGAGCGCCGCCATGATAACGCCACAGTGCCTGAGCAAGAATGGAAGGAGGAGTGGTAATGGCAGTGCTTGATGTTTATATGAATGGCTACCTTGTGCGTGAATTGACCAAATCATCCACAGGCTCTCATCAGTTTGCGTATGCCCAGCAGTGGCTAGCGATACCCGGTAGTCGCCCAATTTCTTTGTCTATGCCGCTACGCAATCAAGCCTATAAAGGTGATGAAGTTTATAACTTCTTCGATAATTTGCTACCTGACAATCACGACGTGAGAAACAGAGTCGTTGCTCGTCATAATGCTGATTCGACACAAGCATTTGACCTACTGGCTAAAATTGGTCAAGACAGTGTGGGTGCATTACAGCTTGTCCCCCATGGTCAGCCTCCCTTTGATATAAAAAAGATTGAGTCTAAACCGCTATCCGATAAGCAGTTGGAAAAAGTACTTAAGGGTTATCAGTCCAATATCCCCTTAGGGATGCTAGCCGATGACGATGACTTTAGGATTTCTATTGCCGGTGCCCAAGAAAAGACGGCATTACTTAAACTCAATGGAGAGTGGCGATTACCTATCAAATCGACACCCACTCCCACAGCATAGATATGTCTGACAGTGTCGAGAATGAATACCTGTGCATGATGATAGTCAGAGAGTTTGGCTTAGATGCACCCCAGTGCTCAATAATCAAAGTGGGTGATATTAAAGCGCTTGCTGTGGAGCGATTCGATCGCAGGCTCTCTTCAGATGGCACATGGATTATGCGGCTGCCCCAAGAAGACTTTTGTCAGACATTAAATATCCCACCAGCGAAGAAATATGAGAGCCATGGTGGCCCGGGTATTGAACAAATTATGCCTTATCTATTGGGTTCGATGAACTCGGAGCGCGACAGATATAACTTCATCAAGTCTCAGGTTTTGTTTTGGCTTTTAGCCGCAACCGATGGTCATGCTAAAAACTTCTCACTCTTCATCGAGGCCGATGGCGGATATCGACTAACGCCTTTTTACGATATTTTATCCATGTACCCCGTCATTGGTGGTAAAGGTCTAAATATTCGTGATGCCAAGCTCGCTATGGGCCTCAAAGCGGCTAAGGGTAAGAAGTATCAAATCAATCAAATTTTTCCACGGCACTTTATCCTAACAGCCAAAGCTGTGGGCTTTGATACTGGGATTATGATGGAGATGATGCGCGACATTGCTGACAAGGTAGAGGCTGTGGTTGTTAAGGTTAAAGCGCAGCTGCCAGATGATTTTCCACCACACATACAGGATTCAATATTGAACGGTTTAACTGACAGAATTAAGCGCATAGCTTAGAAACGGTAATGGTTAGGTGACATTAATCGTATCGACTCAAGCCGTTTCAATTTTTACTCCAGTTTTAAATCAGTTGTATGTGTCGATTAATTGCTGCTTTGTAAACATGTTTGCAATACATGTCGATTGAATCGACATCAGCCACAACTTAATTATGCTAATTTTCTGTACCCATTTTCATCTTGTTGAGGCAAACACTGTGGCTTGGACTAGGTGTTAAATTAATACACGACATCATATAAGTTGGATGCACAGGTATGGCATGTGTCGCTATTAAACATGTGGCCAATATTCTTCATCTTTTTGCAATGTATGGATTTTCTTCACTGATTGATACTGTTTGAGCTCTGGTGTTAAAAATCGTTTTTTTCAGTCTCCAACTCGATGAGTGGCGTATTCGTACATAGTTCTACAGAGTCCAATAAGCCAAAAGGTTTGAATCTCGGGGCATGGGGTCCACCATAGCAAAAAAGTGACGCGATATTGTTTGGGGTGACTAAATCAATAAAACGGTAAGTCCATTCAGGATTGCCGATAAAGTGGATGGCATTTTGCTCTAAAAGCGATTCAATCGTAGGTATGGTATTTAGTTCCATTACAAATCCTTGTGTATTAAAGCACTGTATAGCGTCCGATTTTGAGCATTTCAAAAGCACTTTTAACAGGTTTTTCCTCTGTGCCATAAAATACAAAAAGCCCTTACATTAAGGGCTTTTTGGTATCTAAAATGTGTTTACTATCATTACTCAACGTTTTGGATCTGCTCGCGCATTTGCTCGATGAGAACTTTAAGTTCCACTGCGGCTGAGGTGATCTCAGTGCTGATGGATTTAGAGGCGAGCGTGTTCGATTCGCGGTTAAATTCTTGCATCATAAAATCTAAACGGCGACCTTCGCTGCCGCCTTTTTTGAGGATGCGGCGGGCTTCGGCGACATGGGCTTCGAGGCGATCCATTTCTTCGGCCACATCTTGTTTCTGTGCCAGTAGCACCATTTCTTGCTCGATGCGGGCTGGGTCGAGTTCACCTTTGATTTCTGCAAGGCGGTTGGTGAGCTTTTCGCGTTGATATAGCATCACAGTAGGCATGTGCTCGCGTACGACGGCGATTTGCTCGCTCACGCCATCTAAGCGACTTAGCAGCATGTCTTTGATGGCTTCGCCTTCACGGCCACGGGCTTCGATGAATTGATCTATGGCTGAATCGAAGGCTGTCATCAGATCGGCGCCGATCGCATCCATATCTTGTTCACCGCTCGCTAGCACGCCCGGCCAGCGTAGGATGTCGGTCAGATTGACATCGCCTTGTCCCGCTTCTTGCTTGAGCCAAGTGGCGGCGCCTAATAGCTGTTTTGCTAGCGCTTGATTCAACTGCAGCTCGTTATTGCTGTTGTCTGCCAGTTCGTAGCGGAGATTGACTTCAACTTTGCCGCGGCTTAAGCGTTTACGTAGGCGGTCGCGCAGTACGGGTTCGAAACTGCGGAATTGCTCGGGTAAACGTAGGTAAGTTTCGAGATAACGTTGATTGACTGAGCGAATTTCCCAGGAGGCAGTGCCCCATTGTGCTTTGTGCTCGATGCGAGCGTAGGCTGTCATGCTTTGGATCATGGGTTGTCCTAATGGTGTAATCGTCATAATGAGAGGCGATTATAGAGTCAATGGCTTTAGGATTAAAGGCATACAGTATAAGACTGCAAGTTAATGGGTACTTTGCCTAGATGAGTTTGCCTGAGAATCACCCTAAGCATGGCATCCTAAGGCTCAAGCCCTTATAATATGCTGCCAAAATCGGTCAATGACTCAGAATACAGGAATCTCGCATGCGTCCAAGTAACAGAACGCCAGCACAAACTCGTCCCATCACTATCACTCGCCAGTTTACGGCCCATGCCGAAGGTTCTGTGTTAGTGGAATTTGGCGAAACGAAAGTGCTTTGTACCGCCAGTTTTACTGAAGGTGTGCCACGTTTCCTTAAAGGTCAGGGTCAAGGCTGGGTGACGGCGGAATACGGCATGTTGCCACGTTCGACCCATAGCCGTATGGATCGTGAAGCCGCTCGCGGTAAGCAATCTGGCCGTACGCAAGAAATTCAACGTCTTATCGGCCGTGCTCTACGCGCCTGTGTGGATATGAAAGCCCTAGGCGAAAACACTATCGTGATCGACTGTGATGTGATCCAAGCTGACGGTGGCACGCGCACTGCCTCTATCACTGGCGCCTGTGTGGCCTTAGTGGATGCGTTGAACTGGGCGCGTGGTAAAGGCATCATTAAATCTAACCCGCTGAAATTCCTTATCGCTGCTGTCAGCGTCGGTATTTACAAGGGTGAAGCGATAAGCGATCTAGAATATATCGAAGACAGCGCCGCTGAAACTGACATGAACGTGGTGATGACGGAAACGGGCAAGATCATCGAAATTCAAGGCACCGCCGAAGGCGAGCCATTCAGCCATGAAGAATTACTCGAACTGTTGGCATTGGCGAAGAACAGTATTCGTGAAATCGTCGATGTGCAGAAAGCCGCACTGAACTAATAGTGTGGTGATGAAAAAGCCCCGTCATGTTATAAGTGCGGGGCTTTTTATTAGCTGCAACTTTTTATCTGCAGCAAGATGCTAGTGTTAGACAAGCCCTGTACCGAATTAAATGTTACCCAATAAAACATTACCTAATAAAAACCAATAAAATACAAAGACGTAAGGAGATATTGTGAAAGCCTATCAACGTGAGTTTATTGAATTTGCCCTAGAACGTCAGGTGTTGCGATTTGGCGAATTTACCCTTAAATCGGGTCGTATCAGTCCTTATTTCTTCAATGCGGGTTTGTTCAATACTGGCCGTGACTTGGCGCGTTTAGGCCGTTTCTATGCCGCTGCGTTAGTGGATTCAGGCATTGATTACGATTTGCTGTTTGGCCCAGCTTACAAAGGCATTCCGATTGCGACCACTACGGCGGTTGCCCTGTGTGAACACCACGATATCGATATCCCTTACTGCTTTAACCGCAAAGAGAAAAAAGATCACGGCGAAGGTGGCAGCTTAGTCGGAAGCGAGCTGAAAGGCCGCGTTATGTTGGTAGACGACGTGATCACTGCCGGTACGGCAATTCGTGAGTCGATGGAAATCATCGAATCCCATAAGGCACAATTAGCCGGTGTGTTGATCGCCTTAGATAGACAAGAGAAAGGCAAGGGCGAGTTATCGGCTATTCAAGAGGTTGAGCGTGATTTTGGCTGTGGCATAGTGGCGATCATTAAACTTGCCGACCTCATTAGCTATTTATCAGAAAAGCCTGGAATGGAAGTGCAACTTGCCGCCGTGAGCCAGTACCGCGAGCAATACGGCATTTAAATCGAGTGCTTAGCCGCTGGTATTGATCAAGTGGCTATTATTGGCGTGGTGAAATCAGTTAATCAGCCAGCATTGATCTTAGCTAGGTTGAGAAAGGTTTGATTGAGTGGGTATGAAAACAAAAAACGCTGCGATTCTATAGAAGGAATCGCAGCGTTTTTTTGTTGAGTAGTATTGATTGCTATTGATTTAGGCACACTTTAAATCACGTTACGCTTCAATACACTTATTTCGACTGATGCAAAAACTCGGCGCGGGTCGCAGGGTTAGATTTGAAAATACCGCCCAGCGCTGTGGTAGTGGTCGAACTGGTTGAGTCCATCACGCCACGGGATTTGACGCAGTAATGCACAGCATCCATTTTAACCGCAACGTCTTTGGTTTCGAGCAAGGTTTGTAGCGCGACTAACACTTGCTGAGTCAAACGCTCTTGCACCTGTGGACGCTGGGCAAAGAAACGCACGATGCGATTAATTTTTGATAAACCAATGATTTTTTTGCGTGGCAGATAAGCTATGGTCGCAGTGCCATCGATCGTCACTAAATGGTGTTCGCAGGTACTGGTGAGGCTAATGTCCTGCACTCGCACCATTTCATCGAAGCCCATCTTATTGTCGATCACAGTGATCTTAGGGAAGTTCGCATAATCTAAGCCGGAGAAGATTTCATCGACGTACATTTTAGCAATGCGGCGCGGCGTATCGGCAAGGCTATCGTCTGACAGATCCAATGACATTAATGTCAGGATTTCTTTCATATGATGTTCAATCTTGTCTTTACGTTCTTCACTGCTGTAAACGCTTGGGAGCATTGGGGTTTCAAGTCCACGTTCTAATAACGCGGCTTGTACTTTTACTGCTGCTTCACTTAATGCCATCTTATCCTCCACTACGTCGTAGCGGCTATAACAGAAAACCTATGCTGATCATCGAGTAGTACTTGGGCTGTTCAGCATCAGATACAAATTATTGTTATTCTCGCTAGGGCAAGAATAGGGGGAGGAGGATAGCGCGAATTGCAGATAATTCATACCGAAAAACGCTCATAGGCCACATGAAAAAGCCGATAGTCCTTATCGGATATCGGCTTAAAATCAGCCACGGCTAATCGAGTTTAGACTTGCTGTGACGGCAAGTTTGAGTCAATCCTAAAGTTTTAGATTAGTTTTTAGGAAGCTGAGCATTTTTGCAATAGCGGAAATACTCAACATAAAGGACGATAGTTACCGTCTTTTATGTTGAAAAATCATTAGCTTTGTAGAAGTTGGTGCTGGATAAAACGCCACTGTTCATCGAAGTGTGTGGTAGGTTTGAGTTTGAATTCACTTCGTACAAATTGAGCGATTCGCCCTTCGGCAAAGGCTAACAGTAAATTGGCTAATATGGCTTCGTCTAAGTTGAAGCCTTTGCCTTCCCGCAGGGTTTTTTCCCGTAGTATTTGCTTTAGCTGGGTTTCAATTTTGGCAAATAAATTACTAATGCGGCTGCGTAGGCGTTCGTTTTCTCCGAGCAGCGCATCACCATTGAGGACGCGGGAAATACCTGGGTTACGCTCGGCAAAAATCAGCAACAGTTGCAGCACGAGTTGGCAGCGCTTCATGGTGTCTTTTTCGTCATCCATGATTAAATTGATGCGCGACAATAACGACTCTTCGATAAATTCGATTAAGCCTTCGAACATCCGTGCTTTACTCGGGAAGTGACGGTACAGGGCGGCTTCCGATACACCGACTTCTGAGGCCAGTTTCGCTGTGGTGATCCTTTGTCCTGGGTTGGTTTCTAGCATCTGTGCTAGACATTGCAAAATATGTTCACGACGATTAATTTTTGGGCTTACAGCCATTGCAGTATCCTTGGCTCAATAACGACTTAGGGGATTATTTAGTGCCTGAATGGCCAAATCCGCCTTCGCCACGATCTGAGCTGTCGAACTCATCAACGAGTTTGAATTGTGCTTGTACTACAGGAACAAACACCAGTTGTGCGAGACGATCGCCAATTTCTAAGGCAAAAGGACTGTCGCTACGATTCCAGCAAGACACCATTAAGGGTCCTTGGTAATCTGAATCTATGAGTCCGACCAGATTCCCCAGTACGATACCGTGTTTATGGCCAAGACCTGAGCGCGGCCAAATCACTGCAGCCAGTCCTGGATCGGCAACATGAATGGCAATCCCCGTTGGAATAAGCACGGTTTCACCCGGTGCTATAGTCAAAGTCGTGTCGATCATGGCGCGAAGATCCATGCCTGCACTGCCAGGTGTAGCGTAGGCAGGTAAAGGAAATTCTGAGCCGATACGGGAGTCGAGAATTTTTAATTCAATCGGTGTTTTCATGTATTTGTTTTTTCTTTCACTATCAACGAAAGTAATTGCCGTGCCAGCGTGAGTTTGTCAGTGGCAGGCAAATCTTGACTGCCGTGCGGCCAGAACACTCGCAGGGCATTGGCATCGGCATTAAAGCCTAGACCAGCAACGGAAACGTCGTTCGCGGCGATCATATTCAAGTTTTTACGTTTGAGTTTATCGCGCGCATAGGCTTCTACATCATGGGTTTCTGCGGCGAATCCCACCACAAAAGGACGGTTAGGTAAGCTCGCAACCGTGGCTAAGATATCAGGATTCCTCACCAGCGCAAGTTGCATTTCTTCTGCCGATTTTTTGATCTTACAGGTGGCGATGTCGCTAATGCGATAGTCAGCAACCGCGGCGCAGCCAATAAAAATATCTTTTTTATCAACGTTATCCATCACAGCGTCAAGCATATTTTGCGCCGATTCAACATCAATGCGGGTCACGCCTTCTGGGGTGCTTAGATTCACTGGACCAGAGACTAAGGTGACTGTTGCGCCCATATCTGCCGCGGCTTTGGCTAAGGCAAAGCCCATTTTTCCAGAACTGTGATTCGAAATGTATCTGACGGGATCAATTGCCTCACGGGTTGGCCCTGCGGTAATCAGCATTGACTGTCCTGCGAGTGGCTTAAGTTCAACAGCGTCATGAGTGGCAAAAAACTGCGTAGCGAGTGTGGCGATGTCTAATGGCTCTAGCATACGACCAGGGCCGACTTCACCACAGGCCTGACTGCCACTTGCGGGTCCCCAAAGGGTAAAGCCGCGGGATGCCAGACTGGTTAAATTCGCCTGCGTCGCCAGATTACGGTACATCTGCTGATTCATTGCTGGACACAGGGCAATTGGCGCCTCTGTGGCAAGACAAGTGGTGGTGATCAGCTCATCGGCCATGCCAGCATTAATCCGCGCCAATAGGTTTGCGGTTGCAGGGGCAATGATGACGAGATCTGCCCAACGAGCGAGTTCTATGTGGCCCATGGCTGCTTCTGCCGCAGGATCGAGTAGGCTTGAGGCAACGGGATGTCCAGATAACGCTTGCAGCGTCAAAGGCGTGATAAATTCCATCGCACTTTGGCTCATCACCACGCGCACATCAAAGCCACGCTCTTTTAAGCGACGGACTAAATCAGCACTTTTATAGGCCGCAATACCGCCGCCAATGCCCAGCAGGACGTTTTTATTTGTCAGACTCACAGACATCATCCGAGATAGAAATAATGCCGCCAACAATATCACAAAGCGGTGAATTTTAGTGACTCTCCCAGTTCAAAAAATCTCGTCCATACTCAGTAAAGTGAAAATATGTGAGATGACAGGGAGGTCGCATGGGCATTAAAGATTGGCCTGAGGGTGAAGGTCCCAGAGATAAACTGTTACAAAAAGGGGCGGGGCAACTGTCGGATGCGGAGTTATTGGCGGTATTACTGCGGAACGGTTTGGCGGGATTAAACGCGGTTGATCTTGCAAGGTCGCTGATTAGCGAGTTTGGCGGCCTCAGAAACCTGCTTTGTGCTCCTCGAAATCAGGTATGTCGACTTCCGGGCGTAGGACCTGTAAAATACGCCCAGCTTCAAGCTGCGGCCGAATTAGCGCGGCGTGTAGCGCAGGAAAATCTGCAAAGAGGTCAAGTTTTAACAAATCCCGATTTAACTCGGGACTATTTAATGAGACAATTGGCCGATCGCTCCTATGAAGTGTTCGCAGTTTTACTGCTGGATAGCCAGCATAGAGTGATTCAATTTGTCGAATTATTCCGCGGTACAATAGACTCAGCCTCAGTGTACCCACGTGAAGTGGTGAGCTTAGTGCTGGAGAAAAAGGCCGCAGCAGTTATAGTTTGTCATAATCATCCGTCTGGTATTGCCGAGCCCAGTCAGGCTGACCGACGAATAACTGAGCGATTAAAAAATGCGTTAGCAACCATAGACGTATCCTTATTGGACCATATGGTTGTAGGTGATCGAGAGATAGTTTCTTTTGCAGAACGAGGCTGGATTAATTAATCTAACACTTGATCTTCACTCTGTGATCGTGTATAAAATGCGCCCTCTTTGTGCCTCGGGCGACGGCCATACGAGGCACATTAATGCTCGAGCGTTAAAATTGTTTTTGGAGAAGATTGACATGTCAAGAGTATGCCAAGTTACTGGCAAGAAGCCGATGGTTGGTAACAACCGTTCGCACGCAAAAAACGCGACCCGTCGTCGTTTTTTACCTAACCTACAAAACCACCGTTTTTGGTTAGAAGAAGAAAAGCGTTTCGTACAGTTACGTGTATCTACTAAAGGTATTCGTCTGATCGACAAAAAAGGTATCGAAGTTGTTGTTGCTGAACTTCGTGCTCGTGGCGAGAAGGTATAATAGATCATGGCTAAAGCTAAAGGTAATCGTGAGAAGATCAAATTAGTTTCTACAGCTAAAACTGGTCACTTCTACACAACTGAAAAAAACAAGCGTAACATGCCTGAAAAAATGGAAATCAAAAAATTTGATCCAGTTATTCGTCAGCATGTTATCTACAAAGAAGCAAAAATCAAGTAATCCTTGGTTACTGTTTCGAGAAAAGCCCCTTATTTAAGGGGCTTTTTTTTGCGCTTTTTTTAGTAGTTAGTCATCAAGTTGAGATAATTGCCTCGCAAACTTAAGCCGCTGAATCATCCCCTGTGAAGTTAAAAAAGTGTGAACACTTGCTGAAAATATAAAATAGTGCGGTTCTAAGCACTTTAAATCATTAAAACTGCACTTTAATGAGAATAAATTCTTTATATGTGAATTAAAATGCAATACCATACGCGAAAGTTAGCGATTCATTCTTGGCATGTCATCGTGACGCTGCCAGCTCAAAAATGAGGTGTAAATAACGCGTGCGTACCACTGAACTGGTTGATGGATTTCGTCACTCTGCCCCCTATGTTAATGCTCACAGAGGTAAAACTTTTGTGGTCATGCTGGGTGGTGAAGCTTTGGCTCAGAATCACTTCCGCGCCATCTTAAATGATGTCGCCCTGCTGCACAGTTTAGGGATTAAAGTGGTGTTGGTGTATGGCGCTAGGCCGCAGATTGATGCTGCATTAGCCGTCAATGGTATCGAACCTGCCTACCACGAAGGCGTGCGTATTACGGATGAAGACTCGCTCAAAGTGATCAAGCAAGTTGCGGGTGCACTGCAATTTGATATCACAGCGCGTTTATCCATGAGCTTAAGCAATACGCCGATGCAAGGTGCGCAAATTAACTTAGTGAGCGGCAACTTTGTGATTGCCCAGCCATTAGGCGTGGATAACGGTATCGATTTTTGTTTGAGCGGTAGAGTGCGTCGTATCGATGTGCAAGGCTTAAAACGTCAGTTAGATAATCACTGCATCGTGTTGATGGGGCCAATTGCGGCTTCTGTGACCGGTGAAAGCTTTAATTTAACCGCCGAGGAAATCGCGACCCAAGTGGCGATCAAGCTTAAAGCCGACAAGATGATCGGTTTTAGCTCACAGAACGGTATTCTCGATCGCAATGGCGACGTGATTGCCGAATTGATGCCAAACGATGCGCAAAACATCATGAGCAAGCTAGCCGAGCAAGGTTCTGCCTGCGTAGGTACTATGGCTTTTTTGAAAGCCAGTATCGATGCTTGCCGTAATGGCGTACCGCGTTGTCACTTAGTCAGCTACCTCGAAGATGGCGCTTTGTTGCAGGAACTATTTTCTCGCGAAGGGATAGGCACGCAAATCGTGACTGAGAGTGCCGAGCGTTTACGCTGTGCGTCGATCGCTGATATTGGCGGTGTACTGAACCTTATCCGTCCATTGGAGGAGCAAGGCATTCTGGTGCGTCGTAGCCGTGAGCAGCTTGAGATCGAAATCGAACAGTTCATGTTGATTGAACGCGATGGTTTAGTGATTGGTTGCGCCGCGCTCTATCCTTTTGAAGAGGACAATGCGGGCGAGTTTGCCTGTTTGGTGGTGCATCCCGATTATCGCGATGCCGACAGAGGCAGCTTGCTGCTGAAGAACATAATCAATCAGGCCAGAAACCGCGGTTATTCACGCTTGTTTGCGCTGACCACTCGCAGCATCCACTGGTTCCTCGAGCATGGTTTTGTGATTGAAGATGTTGAAGCACTGCCACAGAAGAAAAAGCAGTTGTATAACTATCAACGTCGTTCAAAAATTCTCGCACTCGATCTCTAAGCCGTTTTAAATCAATCCACTCAATGCCAGCCTAGTACTCATATTAGCGCTGGCATTTTTGTTGACATAATATGTCTTTGTTGGCAGATTAAGGCTTCACTGCACGGGAGATGCTGCCAATGAGTCCTCAATACTTCGAACTCGCCCCTTTCACCCAGACCTCTATCTTCAGTTTTATCGTCTTATTGCTCGGTTTAGCGGGTATCTTGCTGATGTTATGGCTAAAAAATATGCCTAAGATAGCGAAGTCGGCGAGTTTAGGCATATTGCTGGTGATGATGGGCGGATTTTCATGGGTTTTTTATCAATCCAATAGTGCCGAGTTAGTGTTGACCGATACTGAGCTTACCGTGGATGTGCCCTTCTATAAAGTGCAGTTATCCCGCGCGGATTTATTGCCCGCCGAGGCGCGCATAGTCGATTTGCAGCAAGAGGCAGATTTAACGCCGAGCTTTAAAACCAACGGCATAGGCATGCCAGGGTTTCAATTAGGCTGGTTTAATTTGCAGGGAAAAGGTAGAGCATTTCTGGCGATAACAGATAAATCGCAGTTAGTGTTAGTGCCAACGGTTAAAGGCTACAGTTTATTACTGACAGTGCCGCAAGGGAGTGAATTTTTAGCACAGTTACAGAAGTCATCATCACTTCTGTAACTGTGTGTATCGGCGTGATAATGATCACGCCGCTTTGCGTTTATAGGCCATGTCTAAGGTAAAGACTAACAGGGCACTCCAGATAAAACCGAAGGTCACGCCTTTTTCTGCATCGAAGGGCTCATTAAACAGACTCACTGCTAGGATGAACATGATACTTGGGCCGATATATTGGAAAAATCCAAGCATAGACAATGGGATCCGTACCGCCGCCCCTGCAAAACAGAGTAAAGGAATCGTGGTCACTATTCCCGCTGCCATTAACATCAGATTCAGTTGCCAATCGTTTGTCAGCATGCTCGCTGTTGCTGTGTCTAAGGTCGCGACTAGGTAAATTAGCGCGACCGGTAATAACACTGCGGTTTCGACCAATAAGCCAGCCTTAGCATCCACATTGACCTTTTTTCGCAGCAGCGCATAGAAACCAAAGGTGCCCGCGAGTGCCAGTGAGACTATTGGAATAGAGCCAAAAGAGATTAATTGGATCAACACACCAGCGCTGGCGAGTGCGACCGCAAACCATTGCAGCTTACGTAACCTTTCGCCTAGAAATAACATGCCAAGCAAGACGTTGAGCAGAGGGTTGATAAAGTAACCTAAGCTGGCATCGAGCATGTGATCGTTATTCACCGCCCAGATAAATAGCAGCCAGTTTCCCGCGATCAGTATGGAGGTAATGGTGAGAACCATTAGCTGTTTAGGCTGTTTAAACAGTAGGCGTAAGCGTGAGAACCCGCCGATAAAATGCATGATGATCAGCATAAACACGAATGACCAAATCACCCGATGGAGCAAAATTTCGGTGGCAGAGACATGGTTGAGTAATTTGAAATATAAAGGCGCAAAACCCCACATACAGTAAGCACTGACGGCGAGTAGGATCCCTTTGCGGTATTCAAGATCTTGCATGAGACATCTTCGAAGGACAACAAGACGGCGATTGTAGGTGTGTCTGACCGCTGACTCAAGGGCATCGCCGCGTTCTTTTGGTTACAGAATATCTCGATAAGAGATTGAGTGGCCGATCAAAGCCAGTAAACATCTTGCTAATCAAGATGTTTACTGGCTTTGATCTTTAATACGGTAAATGAGTTATCTGCGGTGAAACGGCTAGCCCACCATATAAGTGCCTGTCCCAAAAGCGATATGTGTGCCTTGCTCATTATGCAATTCCATGCGGCACACAGACACCCGATTGCCCGCACGGATCACGCTGCCCGTCCCGGTAAAGGTGAGGCCGCGTCCCGGCCGTAGATAATCGACGCGCATATCGATAGTGCCTAGGGTTTGCAGGCGTTGCTGCAGCTCTTCGACTGTCCAATCATCACGACTGGCGACCAGTCCTGCAAAGGCCGTGAGTCCGCCAACCACATCGAGTACCGTGGCTGTCACACCGCCGTGGAGGATTTGCTGGTGGATATTGCCAATTAGCTCAGGCTTCATGTTGATCACGACTTCAACGCCATCAATGTCATAACGCTTGATATCGAGTCCGAGTAGATTATGGAAAGGAACATGTTGATCAAATACTGCTGCGACTCTTCTCAAAGCTTCGGCTTGGATTGGGCTGGTCATTTTGGGTCCTTGTCACTGAGTGACTGCATTAGGCGTAATTGGATTTGTTATCAACACTGAGATGAACAAAGTGCGGCTTAGAGCAATTAATCTACAGTGAAGCTCATCGCGAATGCAACTCTGTCGCTGAAATGAAGGTACTGTAACGAAATAACCTAGACGGATGATCTCATATTGACGCAAGACAGAGCGGTTTAGGCCTCTATACCCAAGTTAGCGCAACCTGTGAGTTTCAGAGTGCCCTAGGCGCTCCGTCTCGACGGGTTTTAAAGTACTTTACCCCGTGTTCGTTATTTTTGGCTTAGTCCACCAGGGGTTAAAATAGCTGCAATCGCGATGAATGGCCTCGTCTAAAGTACTTTAAATTACCGCTGAATCCTGCATTTTGAGCTAGTTTGGGTATAGAATAGGCCCCCTCACTTTTGACATAGAAGATCCATGGAAAAGCTCGTACTCGACACGCATGATGATCCGCTCTCGCAACGCCTCGCACAGGTGTTTGGTTACCGTGACTTTAGGGACGGTCAGCGGGAGGTGATAGAACGTGTCTGCGGCGGGCAAGATTGCTTAGTGATCATGCCAACGGGCGGCGGTAAGAGTCTGTGCTATCAACTCCCCGCGTTGCTGATGGATGGCATTACGATTGTCGTATCTCCATTGATTTCTTTGATGAAAGATCAAGTCGATAGCTTGTTGCAAACCGGTGTTGCGGCGGCTTATCTCAATTCTTCATTGCCGCGAGAGCAGAGCGCCGAAGTATTAAGGCAGCTGCGCCACGGTGAGTTAAAACTGCTTTATGTGTCACCAGAGCGCTTATTAAGCGCTGATTTTATTGAGCGAATGCAGTCGCTCCAGCTGGCGATGTTTGCCATCGACGAGGCGCACTGTATCAGTCAATGGGGTCATGATTTTCGCCCTGAATATGCGGCGCTTGGCCAGCTAAAACAACTCTTCCCCTATGTGCCCATGATGGCGCTGACAGCAACAGCAGATCAGGCGACTCGACAGAGTATTTGTGAGCGGCTCGGTATTGACCCGTTCCGTTTACTCTCGAGTTTCGACAGGCCTAATATTCGCTACACAGTGGCGGAAAAGCTCAATGCTGCGAATCAGTTACGGCATTTTTTAACCCAGCAAAATGGCACTAACGGGATTATTTACTGTAGCAGTCGACGCCGTGTCGATGAAGTGGCCGATCGTTTATGTCTGCAAGGTTTTAATGCTAAGGCCTATCATGCGGGAATGACGCAGGAAGATCGTGGCGCAGTGCAGGACAGTTTCCTTAAGGATCAAATCGATATCGTGGTCGCCACTGTGGCTTTCGGTATGGGGATCAATAAGTCGAATGTACGCTTTGTGGTGCATTACGATATCCCTAAAAGTATCGAAGCCTATTATCAGGAAACGGGCCGAGCGGGCCGTGATGGGCTTGATGCCGAGACATTTATGTTGTTTGATCCTGCCGATATTGGCCGGGTGCGACATTTGATTGAACAGTCTGAGCCCGGACCGCAGCAGCAAGTCGAATTCCATAAACTCAATACCATGGCGGCGTTTGCTGAGGCGCAAACCTGCCGTCGCCAAGTGTTGCTGCATTACTTTGATGAGAGCGCACTAGAGCCCTGTGGTAACTGCGATATTTGCCTCGATCCGCCTAAGCGTTATAACGGCACCGAAGATGCGCAAAAGGTGTTGTCATGTATTTTCCGTTTAGGCCAGCGTTTTGGTATTAATCACTTAATTGAAGTGCTGCGCGGCTCTAAAGGCGCCCCGATTGTTGACCGAGGCCATGATAAACTCACGACTTGGGGGATTGGTAAAGACAAGAGCCATGAATATTGGTTGAGCGTGATCCGTCAATTGATCCATTTGGGACTGGCGAGTCAAGATGTGACGCGAGGTTCATCTATTACCTTAAACCCATCTGCACGACCTGTGCTCAAAGGTGAGGTGGCGTTAATGCTCGCCGAACCGCGTATTCAGTTAACGACCACAAAACGCAAGGTGAGCCAATCTAAGGCGCCGCTGAACTACGATCGTAAGCTATTCGCGCGACTCAAGTTACTGCGAAGAACCATAGCTGAGCAGCAGGATGTGCCGCCTTATTTAGTGTTTAACGATGCAACGCTGGCGGAAATGGCGGCCATGATGCCGACCAGTGCAGGGGAAATGCTCGCCGTTAACGGGGTAGGCGAGCGTAAACTGAGTCGTTTCGGCGACGCTTTTCTCGATGAAATCGCGGCTTATTTAGCGGGAGAATAATGGTTTGGATTATTCTCACTGATTTTAACCTTACCCAATTGATTGATACTGGCGCGTTTAATTAAAGACTCTAACGTATCAAACTGTTGCATTGCCGCGATACCAATATTGACCTTGCTTGACCCCTGCCAAGGCTGAATACACGCCACTAATTGATTGACGACTTTCTTAGCACCAGCAGCAGAGGTGTGCGGTAGGATAATCACAATTTCATCCATCGAATATCGGATTAATTTATCTTGCTCTCGCAGTCTGTGTTGTAGCTCATCCTGCAGGGGTGGCAAGTCAACTTGCCGTATTTGACTCGCATTAAAAAGTAATAATGACAGCGGATAATTACCTTGTTTGGCACTGTTCAAGGATGATGTGGCTTGTTGGAGCAGAGTTTCCGCAGGCTCCTTGCCTTCGATACGGGGCGCGCGATTATTTTGCTTATCAATCAAATACCAAATAGCCCCACCGAGTAACGTCATCGCAATTAAGAACAGTGTGCTATAGGCCCAATCTAGATTTAACTCTTGGAGGATTGAGGCCTTTTCTGGCGCAGGACTATTCTGATCATGTTGCAAATCTTGCTGATTTAGACGGGCTTTAAATTGCAATATCCGTGCAGTGTTCATCCCTTGATTGGCGAGTTCGGCAGCTCGATAGCGTTTGAGTAAGAAAGAATAGGCCTGCTTAAAATCCCCTTGTTCTAAGTAGTGATCGCTCATGATCCCGTAAAATCCTTTGAGATCAGAATATTGTTTCAGATTTTCAGCTTGTTCAATGGCGTGATTCATTAGGATTAATGCAGCATCGTCTTGATGCTGGGCAAAGCGTATTTGTGCCAGCAGGCGGGTCGATAACATTACCGCTATCTGTTGATTCTGTTTTTTGAAGGTATTGATGGCGATAGAAATATATTCTTCAGCATTATCAATGCGGCCCTTGTCGAGTGCGATTGAAGCTAAAATGGCGTAGCTGTAAGCAAGCTCAAGTGGCGAACCGAGTTCAGGTAGTAGTGCCTTTGCTTGTTTCTCGAGTTTATCACTGTAATCGAACTCTTGATTATCGAGCGCTATCCTAGCTGCATTACATAAAATGAAATGTAATACCTTGCCCTTAGCATCCGAGCTCTGTAATGCAAGGTTGGTGTAATACATGGCTTGGGGCAAGTCATGGGTTGCGTAGAGTAAGTTGCCCATGGCCGCATAAACATAAGCTTGTGGTGGCCAAATCCAATTTTGGGTCTGAGTATGAATGTCAGGATAAATATCGATGGCCAGACGTAAATCTTCGATGGCAGAGGAGAAATTATCCGTATTGGTATCGAGCTGACCACGTAAACGTAAGGCATCGACTAAGGCTTGGGGCTGTTGATAGCGTCGCGCTAAGGTAATGGCTGAATCCAGCAAGGGCAGTGCATTTTGAATATTGTTGTAGTTGAGGTTAGCGTCCGCTTGGCAAATCAAAAAGTAGGGGCGAACTTGATCGAGCTTAAGCTGCTTAGCATTGGCCTCGCCTAGCTGAGCTACGTTGATCGCGGCTTCGTTCTCACCCAGTTGCAGCAGATTTTGGCATTTCAATACACTCAATCTGAGTCGATTAATGTCAGAAGTGGCACTGGTTGTAAATTGTTTTTCTAAGGCAGTGATTTGAGTCAGGGCTTTACTGGGATATTGGTAGACGAGTTCTGTGAGCTCATCCAACTGGTCTATAGCACTCGCCCCAAAGGGGATCAGCCATAACAACAGGCTCAGTACCAAGACGCGAAAATCCATTTTGTGCTCCATAAAATGCGTAAGCTCTAATATCCGTAATCACTAAGACGAGATTATAACTTTTCTTAATCGTTTTTTGCATAAAAAACTATTATTTTCTAAGGGGAATAAGTTAACACATCCCCGTGCTTTCTGAATCCAAACTGCGGGTTAATTCTGTGGAATCGATCACTTATTTGGGGATAAAACTCACAGTTATTGGTCTTAAGAGAGGTCGAATGAGTGGAACATGAAAAAATTAGGGTTGACACTCTCGGCTAGGCAAGTTAAATATTAACCGTCCTAGATTATTTGAACAGAATAAATATTTAAATAAAATGAATAGAATTAGCAGCAAACTCGACCTCCTCCTCTCTCTCCTCGCGGTTTATACGCGGAGGTCTTAGTGTTGCACGCTCGATAAATAGGCAAAGCATTCACAAACCCCGCACCAATGTTGCGGGGTTTTTTGTATCTGAATACGGCAAAAGTTAAATAATGAACGGTGACGTTCCATGGAGAAGCGAGATGTCTAACAGAGTAATTATATTTGATACGACCTTACGTGATGGTGAGCAGGCGTTAGCCGCAAGCCTTTCGGTCAAAGAAAAGTTACAGATCGCCATGGCGCTGGAACGTCTAGGTGTTGATGTAATGGAAGTGGGTTTTCCTGTCTCATCACCCGGTGATTTTGAGTCGGTGCAAACCATAGCGCGCACCATCAAAAATAGCCGCGTTTGTGCGTTATCCCGCGCACTTGAAAAGGACATCGATGCCGCGGCGCAGGCCTTGTCTGTTGCAGATCAGTTCCGTATCCATACGTTTATCTCGACATCGACGATTCATGTCGAAAGCAAGTTGAAGCGTTCTTTCGACCAAGTATTAGAAATGGCTGTGGGCGCAGTGAAGTACGCCCGTCGCTTTACCGACGATGTGGAGTTTTCCTGTGAGGATGCGGGGCGTACGCCAATCGATAATCTGTGTCGTATGGTGGAGGCCGCCATTCTTGCTGGCGCGCGTACCATTAACATTCCCGATACGGTCGGTTACACAGTGCCAAGCGAGTTTGGCACTATTATCCAAACCCTGTTTAACCGCGTGCCGAATATCGACCAAGCGGTGATCTCAGTGCATTGCCACGATGACTTAGGTTTATCTGTGGCGAACTCGATAACCGCAGTGCAACACGGTGCACGTCAAATCGAATGTACGATCAATGGTATAGGTGAGCGTGCGGGTAATTGTTCATTGGAAGAGATCGCTATGATTTTAGCGACGCGTAAGGGCTTGTTGGGTTTGGAAACAGGCATTAACGCTAAGGAAATCCACCGTACTTCTAATTTAGTCAGCCAGTTATGCAACATGCCTGTACAGGCGAACAAGGCGATTGTCGGTGCCAATGCGTTCACACACTCGTCGGGTATCCATCAGGATGGCATGTTAAAAGCGCAAAATACCTATGAAATCATGACGCCAGAAAGCATAGGTTTGAATCGCAATAACTTAAATATGACTTCGCGTTCTGGTCGCCATGTGATCAAGCATCGCATGGAGGAAATGGGTTATAGCGAGCACGATTACAATATGGATGCGCTGTACGAAGAGTTCCTAAAATTGGCAGATAAAAAGGGACAAGTATTTGATTATGATTTAGAAGCCTTAGCCTTTATGGAAGCGCAGGCTGAAGAAGACAATCACTATCAATTGCAGCAATTAGTGGTGCAGTCTGACTCTACCGAAGGCGTTGCCACAGCGACCGTTCGTATCGAAGTGGGCGGCGAAATTAAAACCGAAGCCGCAACCGGTAATGGTCCCGTCGATGCCGCCTATAACGCCATTGCCCGTGCTACTGATCGTCGTATCGACATCATCAGCTACAAGTTAGGCGCAAAGGGCGTAGGCCAAAATGCCTTAGGTCAAGTGGACATTACTGCCGTTTACCACGAGCAAAACTTCCACGGTGTAGGTTTAGCGACCGATGTCGTTGAAGCCTCGGCGCGCGCTTTAGTGCATGTGATGAACTTAACGTGCCGCGCAGACAAGGTCGCCGATTACAAACAAAGCATGCAAAAGAGTCGAGAGCTAGGCGGCGTCTAGTCGCTAAAAGCTTCCAAAGAATAGCAAGGTCGAGCATAAAGCATTCACATTTAAAGGAGTTGGCTGGCGTATGAGTTATCAAGTAGCAGTATTAGCAGGGGACGGGATCGGCCCAGAAGTGATGGCAGAGGCGCGTAAAGTGCTGCGAGAAGTGGAAGCGCGATTCGATTTAAATATCGAATATACACAATACGATGTCGGCGGTATTGCCATCGATAATCACGGTTGCCCACTACCCGATGCCACGTTAAAGGGTTGTGAAGCGGCCGATGCGATTCTATTTGGTTCAGTCGGCGGCCCTAAGTGGGAAAAGTTACCGCCAAATGAACAACCTGAGCGCGGCGCGCTATTGCCTCTGCGTGGCCACTTCGAACTGTTTTGCAATCTGCGCCCAGCCAAACTGCACGATGGCCTAGAGCATATGTCACCGCTGCGTAGCGATATCTCTGCCCGTGGCTTTGATGTTTTATGTGTGCGTGAGTTAACCGGTGGCATTTATTTTGGTAAGCCAAAGGGCCGCCAAGGTGAAGGCGAGAATGAAGAAGCCTTCGATACTATGCGTTATAGCCGCCGCGAAATTAGCCGTATCGCCCGCATCGCCTTTGAAGCCGCCCGTGGTCGTCGTAAAAAAGTCACCTCAGTGGATAAAGCCAACGTACTGGCTTGTTCAGTGTTGTGGCGCCAAGTGGTTGAAGAAGTGGCGGTGGATTTCCCCGATGTCGAGCTGGAACACATCTATATCGATAACGCGACCATGCAGCTACTGCGCCGCCCCGATGAGTTCGATGTGATGTTATGTTCTAACCTGTTCGGTGACATTTTATCCGATGAAATCGCCATGTTAACGGGCTCTATGGGCTTGTTGTCCTCGGCGAGCATGAACAGCAGTGGTTTTGGTTTATTCGAACCAGCAGGTGGCAGTGCGCCGGATATCGCAGGTAAAGGGATAGCCAACCCAGTCGCGCAAATTCTGTCGGCAGCATTAATGTTGCGTCATAGCTTGAAACAAGAAGAAGCGGCGAGTGCGATTGAGCGCGCCGTGAGCAAAGCCTTGAACTCTGGCTATTTAACCGGTGAGTTATTGAGCAGCGACAAGCGTAGTGAAGCGAAATCGACGGCAGAAATGGGTGACTTTATCGCCAATGCTGTAAAGGAAGGTGTGTAATGACGAACGCAAAGACCTTGTACCAAAAAGTATGGGATGCACATATCGTTGCTGCTCCAGAGGGCGAAGCGCCGGTCATTTATGTCGACAGACATTTAGTCCATGAAGTGACGTCACCACAAGCATTCAGCGGTTTGAAAGTCGCGGGCCGTAAGCTGCGCGCGCCGGAAAAAACCTTTGCGACTATGGATCATAATACTTCAACCCGCAGCGCTAGTTTAGATGCCCTAAGCCCGATGGCGCGCACTCAGGTGGAAACCCTAGCGCAAAACTGTAAAGACTTTGGCGTGCGCTTATATGATATTCATCATCCTAATCAAGGGATTGTGCATGTGATGGGCCCAGAGTTAGGCATTACCTTACCGGGCACTGTGATTGTGTGTGGCGATTCCCATACCGCCACCCACGGCGCCTTTGGCGCATTGGCGTTTGGGATTGGTACATCGGAAGTTGAGCACGTTCTAGCGACGCAAACGCTACGTCAGTTAAAAGCTAAGACCATGAAGATTGAAGTGCGTGGCCATGTCACCGATGGCGTGACCGCCAAAGATATCGTCCTCGCTATTATTGGCAAAATCGGTATGGATGGTGGTACTGGCTACGTGGTGGAGTTCTGCGGTGAGGCGATTGAAGCCCTGTCGATGGAAGGCCGCATGACAGTGTGTAACATGGCAATTGAGATGGGGGCTAAGGCGGGCATGGTCGCGCCGGATCAAACCACTTTCGACTATTTAGCAGGCCGTGAATTTGCACCTAAGGGCGAAGATTGGACTGAGGCTGTCGCTTACTGGAAAGCCATTAAAACCGATGACGGCGCGGTGTTTGATGCTGTCGTTGAGTTAGATGCTGCCGATATTGCGCCGCAATTGACTTGGGGTACTAACCCAGGCCAAGTCGTGGCAATCGATGGCAAAGTACCTGACCCCATTAATGAAGCTAATCCAAGCACCCGAGCTAGTATGGAAAAGGCTTTAGAATACATTGGCCTGAGTGCGGGTACGCCGATGACAGACATCAGTATCAACAAGGTGTTTATCGGTTCTTGTACTAACTCACGGATTGAAGATTTACGCAGCGCCGCTGTACATGCCAAGGGCCGTAAAGTCGCAAGTGGCGTCACCGCCATTGTCGTACCTGGTTCTGGCCAAGTGAAAGCGCAAGCTGAAGCCGAAGGCTTAGATAAAATCTTTATCGAAGCGGGGTTTGAGTGGCGTTTACCGGGTTGCTCTATGTGTTTAGCGATGAACGATGACAGATTAGAAGCGGGCGATCGTTGCGCCTCGACCAGTAATCGTAACTTCGAAGGTCGCCAAGGTCGTGGCAGTCGTACCCATTTGGTGAGTCCAGCAATGGCTGCAGCCGCTGCGGTGGCGGGGCATTTTGTCGATATTCGTAAACCTTACTAATTACCGTAAACCCAAGAGGAGAAGTTAATGCAACCTTTTACAACCCATACCGGGCTTGCGGTCATGATAGACAGCACCAATATCGATACGGATCAGATCATTCCGAAACAGTTTTTGTCTAAGGTGACGCGCGATGGTTTTGGCGTGCACTTATTCCACGATTGGCGTTATTTAGATGATGCGGGCGATCAGCCTAATCCTGAGTTTTCATTGAATCAAAGCCGTTATAAAGGCGCATCGATTCTTTTGGCGCAGGAAAACTTTGGTTGTGGTTCAAGCCGCGAACATGCGCCTTGGGCGCTGGCAGACTTTGGTCTGCGTGCGATTATTGCGCCGAGTTTTGCTGACATTTTTTACGGTAACTCAATCAATAATGGCCTATTGCCTGTGGCGTTAACCCATGCAGAGGTGCGTCAATTAATGGATGAAGTGGCCGCAGAAGAAGGCGCACAAATCACAGTCGAGCTCACAAGCTGCAAAGTCATTGCTCCGTCGGGGGCAGAGTTTAGTTTTACGCTGGCTGAGTCGGCGAGACATAAGCTACTCAATGGGTTAGATGCTATTGGGCTGACCTTGTCCCATGCTGCGCAAATCAGTCAGTACGAAACTCAAATCCAAGGTTGGCGCTGCTAAACTTTCAGCGCACATTTGTACTGGTGTTGAGTCCATATTTAAGCGCCTAGGTTAGCACCTAGGCGCTTTTGTTTTAAATCATCATCCATAAAAAGTTTAACTTATTGTATTTTAAATAATAAATTTTCACTGCTGGTTGTGCGCCATAGAATTTCTGAATCGATAGTGATTTATGCTGAATTTGTCACATCAGAATGATTTACACGTGTTTCTGCGATTTATGGTTTTATTTTGTTGTTTATTATGGTTATTTTTTGATTTCACTATGTTGAGTTAATCAGCATTGCGAATAGTAACTGGGCGAATATAGGCTGAGTTTTGTTTAAATGGTGATATTGGTCACTAAATCTGTTTTAAAGTCATCGTTAGCTAGAGTTTTTGTCTGTTTTATCTCCTTTGGTTGCAAACATCTTCTGCATAAGTAAACTGCTGCGCATTCAATCTGGAGTCTTTGCTCTATTTTGCCTGAACGCCGCAGTACTCATTTGAGTAGTACAGATAACAATAATATGATTAGAGAATAATGATGCAAAAACGTCTTCTGACTTTGGCTGTCACTGCAGCCTTGTTAAGTTCAACGACTCAACTCCATGCCGCTGGTTTTCAATTAGCCGAATATTCTGCGACTGGGTTAGGCCGTGCTTTTGCGGGTGAAGCGGCTATGGCGGATAACGCTTCGGCTCAATTCCGTAATCCTGCTATGTTGACTTATCTCACTGGCACGCAAATGTCCACAGGCGCTATTTTGGTGATGCCCGATATTGACGTTGAAGGTGAGACGACCGTTGGTAATGTGACTCAAGCAACAGTAGCGAAGGACATAGCGGGCAATGCTGTTATTCCTAATTTTTACGTGAGTCATCAGCTAAATCAGCAGTGGTTTATTGGGGTTGCTTTAGGTACTAACTTTGGTATGGCGACTGAGTTAGGCGATGAGTTTCTTGGTTCTCAATTTGGTAATGAGGCCTCCATCAAGGCGATTGAAATCAATCCCAATGTTGCCTATCGTATCAATGAGCAATTCAGTGTCGGCGGCGGTGTTCGCCTTGTGCTTGGTGAAGGCAGTATTGGTGCAAAGAGTTCTGCTGATGCTGTTTTACCTACGCCTATTGGTAATTTACCCGTACCTAAGGGAACGACTCTTAAGTATATGGAAGGGGATGATATTTCTTGGGGGTGGCAATTAGGTGGCGCTTGGCAGATTAATGCTGATCATCGCATTGGTGTGAACTTTCGCTCGGCCGTTGATCAGCGTCTTGAGGGGGAGGCAAATGGCTTGGCCTTTAATCCGTTAGATCCCAACAAACAGCTGGCGGGTTCGATGGAGCTCAGTTTACCTGCAACGGCTGAACTTGCCTCTTTTCATCAACTGACGCCGCAGTTGGCGTTGCACGCGAGTGTTAACTGGACAGACTGGAGCTCATTTGAAAAATTGGAAGCCGTGATCCCTTCATTAAAAGTACCGACTCAATTAGTGAAGCAAGAGAATTGGGAAGATAGCTATCGTTTTGCTTTGGGCGCGACTTATCGCTTAGATGATCAATCAAGCCTTCGTGCTGGTGTTGCCTATGACATGTCAGCAGTGTCTGATGCTAACCGTACGTTAACCATTCCAGAAATGAATCGTGTTTGGTTAAGTGCAGGTTATGGGTATCAATTTAATAAACAGCTGGATTTGGATTTTGGTGTGACTTATATCATTGCGGATGAGTCGCCAGTGGTTGAGCCGCGCCCAGGAATCGATTCGGATAATTCTGCCGCGTTATTTGGTGGGACATTCAGCGGCACTACCAGTGGCAATATTCTGTTATTTGGTGTGCAGGCAAGTTACCGCTTCTAAGCCAAGTTTGTGCTAGAGCATATATGCTCGCCGTGCGATCCCTTAGTCATGTGACTGTTGGCCGGTGCGCTGCAATGCGCGACTAAGGTGATGCTGATTAAATAAAAGCCCTGATTTTTCAGGGCTTTTATATTCTTTGCCTAGAGTTTTTTTGTGGTCTTAGTTTATCAACTTTCATGCAGCTAACCGTGTTCGGGTTATGTTGATTTGGGTTTTGTAGCGTTTATGGGGCCAGTTTGTTGTTTAAATGGTGCTTGAAGATGCATTGCTGTCGCCGATTCAAAATGGCTGATGCGCTGGTTATCGTGGTTTATTACGCATATATTCAAAGTGATGTTTGAAACTTGCGGTTGTGGTTAAGCAGAGGCATTGCGAAGGTAGCGTATGGGCTACGCGGAATAAATATAGGATTGTAAAGCGTGCAGAAAAAATACGTGGTGGCCTTAGATCAAGGCACGACCAGCTCAAGGGCGATAGTGTTCGATCACGACGCAAACATCGTCAGTGTGTCCCAGCGAGAATTTACCCAGTTGTACCCTAATCCGGGTTGGGTCGAGCATGATCCCATGGAGATTTGGGCAAGCCAAAGTTCAGTATTAATTGAAGTGCTGGCGCGCGCGGGGATCCACAGCGATGAAGTGGCCGCGATTGGCATTACCAATCAGCGGGAAACTACTGTCATTTGGGAAAAAGCCACAGGTAAACCTATCTATAACGCGATTGTGTGGCAGTGCCGTCGCAGCTCTCAAATTTGTGAGCAACTCAAAGCCCAAGGGCTAGAAGAGTATGTGCGTGAAAATACGGGCCTATTACTCGACCCTTATTTTTCAGGCACTAAGATCAAGTGGATTCTAGATAATGTGCCCAATGCCCGTGCGCAAGCTGAACGCGGTGAGTTGTTGTTCGGCACTATCGATACTTGGCTAGTGTGGAAGTTAACCGAAGGCAAAGTGCATGTCACCGATCCCACCAATGCCGCCCGAACTCTGCTGTTTAATATCCATAGCCTGACTTGGGATAACAAGTTACTTGAAGCTTTAGACATTCCCTTGTCGATGTTGCCAGAAGTTAAGCCTTCCTGCAGCGTGTATGGCACTACGCGGATTGCCGGTGAAGGCAGTGAAATCCAAGTCGCGGGGATGGCGGGCGACCAACAAGCGGCGCTTTTTGGCCAGCTGTGTGTCGAGCCCGGCATGGCGAAGAATACCTATGGCACTGGTTGTTTTTTATTGATGAATACCGGGACCAAAGCGGTGCGCTCTAACCATGGGTTACTGACCACAGTTGCCGTGGGGCCGAAGGGCGAAGTGAACTACGCCCTCGAAGGTTCAGTCTTTATGGGCGGTGCGACCATTCAATGGCTGCGGGATGAACTCGGGCTTATTCGTGATGCCAGCGATACCGAATATTTTGCCTCTAAGGTTGCCGATACCAATGGCGTGTATCTAGTGCCCGCCTTTGTCGGACTCGGGGCGCCCTATTGGGACCCGAATGCCCGTGGCGCGCTATTTGGGTTAACCCGTGGCGCCAATCGTAATCATATTATTCGGGCGGCGTTAGAATCCATCGCTTATCAGAGTAAAGATTTACTCGATGCCATGATCAAAGACAGTGGCGTCAGCCTTAAGCGTTTGAAGGTGGATGGTGGCGCGGTCGCAAATGACTTTTTAATGCAGTTTCAAGCGGATATTACCGATGTTGAGGTACTAAGGCCAAGCGTTTGTGAGACAACCGCTTTGGGCGCGGCATTCTTAGCTGGGCTGGCGGTGGGTTTTTGGGAGAGTGTGATAGAGCTTGAGCATAAGGCCTGTATCGATAAGCATTTTATCCCCAATATTGACGCCCAGACTCGGGCGAGCTTATACGCAGGTTGGCAGGATGCGGTCGCCAGAACGCGCGCCTAAGCTATTCGACTTAAGCTACTCAATTTGAGTTCTTTGACTTGAGGCATGCTTAAATTTGATATTAAGTTTGGGTTGGTTTGAAATATGACTCGATTGTGGTGAATAAAAAGGCGCTAATCCAATGGGATTGCGCCTTTTCCGTTTGTATTCGTACTGATTTATACTTCAACATCAATAATATGTTGGCTCGGAGGCTTTTTAATTTCCGCGGTATCGTCGGTCACTTCAAGCACTACACCTTCTTTTAATTCTTCGGGCTCATCCGATGCACGGCGTTTCTTATTCTTGCTGTTATCAGTATCTTTGCGTCTTTCCCTGACTTTTGCGTCGCGCCCTTCTAACGTCGGGGGTAACTGCGACTGTGGTGTTTCATGGCTATCGGGGGCATTTGCGGTTGCACTACTGACTTGGTCGACGACCCGTTTAGGGTGTAACACGGCTTTCACTGGCTGCGCCAGCATGGCATAAATGCTATCCAATCCACTCATAACGCCTCCTTGTTACTACAGCTCTTAACGTGTTATCGGCAGGAGTCGGTCAATATTTAGACTATACGCGGTTTAAGTCGTTAAGGCGAATGAGGGGGGTTAAGATCTAAGCATGAGCAATCGATGCTAACCAAAGCGGCACTCATTGTGAAGGAACCACAGTGGTTGAGAAGGAACAATAGTAGCGAATGCAAAATTGAGGTGAATTGTTGGATTCGCGTGGTGCTTTGCGGGATTTGGAGTGGGAACGTTGAGCTTTCTCGCAATCGTGACATTAATATTCAATCATCTGCAAAAAGATGATCGTCTTTATTTCGGATAATTATTTAGATTTTCGTGCTAAATCCAACTCTTTTTTGACTGTCTAATAAGGTTGAATTTAAGTTTGTTTTGTTACTTTTTGGGTTTAAGGTTATTCCTCGGCCCGTAAAATCCCACAAATACAGAATTAATCCTCCATTTTTTTCATCGCAAGCGCCTGAAAGCAAAAGGTTGCTGAATATTTCGGCGCAATTTATTCCTGTAGTTTCTTCTGTTTAGTCGATCTCTCGTGGTCTTTCATGTCAAAAGTTTGTCGCTAGGTTAAGTGCTCAACATGCTGCTAACCCGCTTGCCGACTGGATTTATAAAAGGATCCCATCCCTTGACATTGCTTGTCGACTGTCCCTAAACTTAGCAGTTGTGGGAAATAGTGGATATTTGTGGATCAAAAATCACAGGAAAGGATGAATTAGCGTGTTTCGTGGAGCCAGTGCTATCAACTTAGATACAAAGGGACGGATCGCTATTCCAGTGCGATACCGCGAACCTTTGCAGCTTGAGCACCAAGGCCGCATCGTGATTACCGTCGACATCCAATCCGCTTGTTTACTCTTGTATCCAATCCATGAATGGGAATTGATCGAAGCTAAGTTGTTAACGCTTTCCGATACCGATAAAACCCAGAGATCGTTAAAACGTCTGTTACTCGGTTACGCCCACGAAGTGGAGCTCGACGGTAATGGGCGCATATTACTGCCGCCACCGCTAAGGCAATATGCCAATTTAGATAAGCGCATCATGCTGGTGGGGCAATTGAACAAATTTGAGCTGTGGGATGAGCAATCTTGGCTGCAGCAAATCGATGAGTGTCAGGAAACGATTCGAAGTGAGGAGCTTGCTAGTAACGAGCGTCTCGCGGATTTTTCACTTTAACGAGTCGCGATAACTAAATAAGAAGAGAGTAATGAGTCAGGAATTTGCCCATTTATCCGTGCTGCTAGCAGAAACGGTTGGCGGTTTAAACATCAAAGACGATGGCATCTATATCGATGGCACGTTCGGCCGCGGTGGTCATTCAAGACAAGTGTTGCAGCAACTCGGTGAAAATGGCCGATTGATCGCAATCGACCGTGACCCTCAAGCGATTGAAGCGGCAAAACAATTTGCTGACGATCCACGCTTTCAAATCGTGCATGGTGGTTTTGGCCAATTAGCCGATTACGTCGAAGAGCTTGGGCTTGTGGGCAAAATAGATGGCGTATTACTCGATTTAGGTGTGTCTTCACCTCAGCTCGACGATGCCGAACGTGGCTTTAGTTTTATGCGTGATGGCCCGCTCGATATGCGCATGGATAACAGCCAAGGCCAAACAGCTGCTCAGTGGTTAGCTCGCGCAGAAATTGAGGATATGGCTTGGGTATTTAAAACCTACGGCGAAGAGAAAAACGCTCGCCATATTGCCCGTTGTATCGCAGCAGATCGTGATAAAACCCCGTTTTTACGAACCAAAGATTTAGCCGATTTGATTGCGCGTATCACTAAGAGTAAAGAACGCAATAAGCACCCAGCGACTCGGGTGTTTCAGGCCATACGTATTTATATCAACAGTGAATTAGATCAAATTGATCAAGCGCTTGAAGGTGCAGTCAATGTGCTTGCTCCCCAAGGGCGTTTGTCGGTCATCAGTTTCCATTCTTTAGAAGACCGTATCGTGAAGCGCTTTATTCGCCGCCATAGCCAAGGCGAAAGTGTGCCGCACGGTTTTCCGGTCACTGAAGATCAAATTAACAAGTCGCGTAAGTTACGCGCCGTGGGCAAGGCGATTATGCCTTCCGACGAAGAAATCGAACGCAATGCCAGAGCTCGCAGCTCAGTGTTACGCATTGCCGAGCGTTTAGATTACTAAGGGGCGCACTGTGAGTAAGCCCTCGATCAATCTGCCACGGATCGTCTTACACGATTTATGGCTGCACAAATGGATCTTGTTATTAGCTCTGCTCGTGCTCTGCAATGCGGTCGCGGTTGTTTATGGCAGCCATATTAGCCGCCAACTAACGACCCAGTGGGACCAGTTACTGCAGGAGCGAGACAGATTGGATATTGAGTGGCGCAATTTATTATTAGAAGAGCAATCGCAGACTGAACACAGTCGTATTACGCGCATTGCCTCTAAGGAACTCAACATGAGTCGTCCGTTACCCAGCGAAGAAGTTGTGGTAAAGGTGCCGTGAGTATAGGGAAGATATGACTAGGCAAGCGAAAATCAAACGGGTAAGCAAACCGCAGAAACCACAACTAATCCATTGGCGTTTATACGTAGTGGTGGGGTTTGTGTGTACGCTATTTTGCAGCCTAGTGGGACGCGCGGCCTACATTCAAATTATTGAGCCTGACAAATTACGCCATGAAAGCGATATGCGTACCTTACGGACCACGAGCCGTGAGGTGCAGCGTGGCTTGATCACTGATCGCAATGGCGACATGTTGGCCGTCAGTGTGCCAGTGCGTGCTGTTTGGGCTGACCCTAAACAAGTCAATGATAACAATGGTTTTGCGGATATGCGTCGCTGGCAAGCGTTAGCTGATGTGTTGCATGAACCCGTAGAAGATTTATTAGATCGGGTACGCGGTAATCCCACCAAACGCTTTACCTACTTGAAACGCCAAATTACCCCAGCGGTCGCGGACTACATCACTCAACTGAAATTACCCGGTGTTTTCCTTAAGTCGGAATCCCGTCGTTATTATCCTGGCGGTGAAATCACAGCTCAGTTAATCGGCATCACTAACATTGATGATGTTGGGATTGAAGGCGTAGAAAATGCTTATAACAGCTGGCTAACGGGCACGCCTTCAAAACAGAAAGTGCGTAAATCCCGTGATGGTCATGTGGTTGAGCGGCTGGATATCATCCAAGAAGGCGAAAGCCCGAATGATCTCGTGCTCAGCATAGATCAACGGATTCAGCAGTTAGCGTACCGCGAGCTGAAACGCACCACAGAAATGAACCAAGCGACCTCAGGTTCCATCGTCGTACTCGATATTCATACTGGTGAAGTCTTGGCGATGGTGAATACGCCATCGTACAACCCCAATGCGCGCGACAATCTGCAAACCTTCAGAATGCGTAACCGCGCGATGACAGATACCTTCGAGCCAGGTTCGACCATTAAGCCCTTTGTGGTGGCTGCGGCGCTTGAAGCGGGCACAGTTAAATCGACCGACATTATTGCAACTTCACCGGGTTGGATGCGTTTAGGCGGCCGCCAAGTGCGCGACCCTGCCAACTACGGCGACATGAGTTTGGCGCGTATTCTGGCTAAATCCAGTAACGTCGGCATCAGTAAATTGGCCTTGTCTATTCCGGTGCAGCAGTTACTCGGCACCTATCAATCTATGGGACTTGGGAGTTTCTCAGGGATTAACCTTACGGGTGAAAGCGCGGGCGTTATTCAAGATCGCCACCGTTGGTCTGACTTTGAGCGCGCCACCTTGTCCTTCGGTTACGGTTTAACGGCAACCACACTGCAACTTGCGCGCATGTATGCCACTTTAGGCAATGGCGGCACCTTATTCCCCGTTTCAATTATGAAACTGAAAAAGCCCCCCGTCGGTGAGCGAGTTATTTCTGAAGATGTGGCCCACGATGTGATGCAAATGCTGGTCGGCGTGACAGAAAAAGGCGGCACCGGCACCTTGGCGCATATTGACGGTTATCCGGTTGCGGGCAAGTCAGGCACCAGTCGTAAGGCGGTTGCTGGCGGTTATGGTGATGATTATGTTGCTTTATTTGCAGGTGTTGCACCCGCGAATAATCCTAAGTTAGCGATAGTGGTGGTCGTGAACGAGCCTAAGGGCGATCTCTATTATGGTGGTTCAGTGGCGGGGCCGGCATTTGCCAAAGTCATGTCTGGCGCACTGCAAATGTTAAACGTTGAACCCATTACCGATAAAGAACAAGTGCAATTGGCGGGTATCGCCGCCGGGAGAGCAGAATGATGTTATTACGGGATCTGCTCGCGCCTTGGCTGCATTATGCCGGCGCGCAGTCCTTCAACGATTTGACCTTAGATAGCCGCGCAATACGTCGCGGCGATGTGTTTTTGGCGCTGCCAGGACATAAGGTTGATGGCAGACAGTTTATTGAAAAAGCCTTAGATTTAGGTGCCGCAGCCGTATTAGTCCATACGGATGATGCTGATCAGCATGGCAAAGTGTTGCACAGAGATAATGCCGAGCACGGCGTACAGATTTATGTCTTCCAGTTGAGTCGCCAAGTATCGGCCATCGCCGCCCAGCATTATCCCTTAGCGCATCAGTCTGCGACAACATCCCTTGGGGTGATTGGTATTACTGGCACTAATGGTAAGACCTCGACAAGCCAACTGATTGCCCAGCTGATAACGTCGCTCGGCCGCAAAGCCGCCGTGATGGGCACCCTTGGCAATGGACTCTGGGGCGAGCTCGTCGATAGCGGTAACACCACAGCCGATGCGATTACCCTAATGCGTCAGTTGCATGACTTTGAAGCTCAAGGCGCGAGTGTCTGCGCCATGGAAGTGTCGAGCCACGGCTTAGTGCAAGGCCGCGTCGATGCAGTGCCATTCGATGTTGCCGTGTTTACCAATCTGACGCGCGATCACCTCGATTACCACGGTGACATGGAAAGCTATGCCGCCGCTAAGCAAAGCCTATTTCGTTTCAGCACCTTAGGTCACGGTTTATTGAATCTCGACGACGCGGTCGGCGAGTCTTGGTTGACTGAACTTAAATCTGTGCCTGCGCAAATGTGGGGCTTTAGTATTGAAGGTCATCAAGCCGCGGCTTTTTATACTAAAAATGCCAAGTTTGACGATCAAGGTGTCAGTGCAACCTTAGTGTGGCCCGAGGGCGAAACTCAAATTCACTCACCACTTCTTGGTGCCTTTAATCTTTCTAATTTACTCGCGGCGCTATCGGCCTTGTATCTGCAAGGTTTTGATATGAAAGCGTTAGCCGAGCAAGTGCAATACCTAACGGCCGTCGCAGGTCGTATGGAGCGTTTCACAACTGCTAATAACATGACCTTAGTGGTCGATTATGCCCATACGCCAGATGCGATTGAACAAGCGTTAAACGCGCTACGTCGACATTGTGTCGGTGATTTATGGTGCGTATTTGGCTGTGGTGGCGACCGTGATAAGGGCAAGCGTCCTTTGATGGGCAAAGCCGCAGAGCAATATGCCGACCGCATTATGGTGACCAGCGACAATGCGCGCAGTGAAAACCCAGCGCAAATTATTACCGATATTATCCAAGGGCTAACCCACCCTCAGCAGGCATTGACTCAGGTTGACCGTATCGCAGCAATTAAAGAGGTTGTGGCATTGGCTAAGCCTGGCGATGTGATCTTGCTTGCGGGTAAAGGCCACGAAACTTACCAAGAGGCGGCAGGTGTGCGTCATGACTATGATGAACGCGCCCTGGCACGCCAGTTATCGGAGCAATCAAGATGATCCCTCTTTCTCTCGAGACCCTAAGTCAACACTTAGGTACGTTTCGAGTCGGTGACGACGTCACCATCGAAGATTTAAGCAGTGATAGCCGCAAAATCGGCGCTGCAACCCTGTTTGTTGCCTTAAAGGGTGAGCGTTTTGATGGCCATGATTTTGCTGCAACCGCTATTGAGAACGGCGCCGCGGCGTTAATGGTCGAGCGCGAATTAGCCTTTGATATTCCGCAGCTGATTGTGCCCGATTGCCAAAAAGCCATGGGCGCGATAGGGGCTTATGTCCGTGACCAAATCAATCCCATTTGCGTGGCGTTAACAGGCTCAAACGGCAAGACTAGCGTGAAGGAAATGATCGCGACCATTCTGTCGGCAAAGCATCAAATCCTCTATACCGCTGGTAACTTCAATAATGAAATCGGTGTGCCGCTTACCTTGCTGCGTTTAACGCCAGCGGATGAGTTTGGGATATTCGAGCTCGGGGCTAACCATAAAGGTGAAATTGATTACACCTCAGGACTCGTGCGTCCGAACGTGGCGCTAGTGAATAACGTCGGCAGTGCCCATTTAGAAGGATTTGGATCGCAAGCGGGTGTCGCGCAGGCTAAGTCGGAAATTTTTAATCATCTGCAGGCCGATGGCACCGCCATCATCAACGCCGATGATGCCTTCGCCGATTTTATGAGCGTTAAGGCAAGACCTTATAAGCAACTGAGCTTCTCCCAGCAAGATGGCGCTGCTAAACGTCATATCGATGTCATCGCTACAGGTCATAAGACCAATGCCGATGGTTGCTATCGTTTTATGCTCAATTACTCAGGTGAGTCTTGCCAAGTAGTCTTGCCACTGGCGGGTCGCCATCAGGTAAGTAATGCACTCGCCGCTGCAAGTGTTTGTATTGCATTGGGATTAAGTTTGACTGAGATCGCTGAAGGCTTAAGCCAATTAACACCAGTGAAAGGGCGCATGCAGCCGAGTCAATTGGGACGCGTTCGTCTAATCGACGATAGCTATAACGCGAATCCTGTGTCCGTTGGGGCGGCAATCGCTTGGTTAAAGGAAATTTCTGAAAATCGCTGTCTGGTACTGGGAGATTTAGGAGAATTAGGCGACAATGCGCCCCTTTTACACGCTGAACTAGGGCAACTGGCCAAGCAACAGGGGATAGATGCCTTGTTTTGCACCGGAACGTTAAGTCAGCATACGAGCCAAGCTTTCGGTGCGGAGCACTATGACAGTGTGGCGACGTTAGTAGAAAAACTCATAAAGCATATTAACCAGTTACCGGGACAGGTAACGGTTCTCGTTAAAGGTTCACGTAGCGCCGCCATGGAGCGGGTCGTGGATGGACTAACAGTAGCCTTCGGGCGTGGGGAGTTAGTGTAAATGCTGGTATATCTGGCCGAGTATTTAACCCGTTTTCATACCGGGTTTAACGTGTTTTCCTATGTGACGTTTCGAGCCATTTTAGGCTTATTAACCGCATTGGTTTTTAGCTTATGGTTTGGCCCTAAACTGATTGAACGTTTGCAATTACTGCAAATTGGTCAGGTCGTGCGTAACGACGGTCCAGAATCACATTTTAGTAAGCGTGGCACGCCGACTATGGGTGGCTTGCTCATATTAGCCGCCATCTTCATCAGCGTATTGCTGTGGGGCGATCTCGGTAGCCGCTATGTGTGGGTGATGTTGTTTGTGCTCGGCAGTTTCGGTTTGATCGGCTTTATCGACGATTACCGCAAAGTGGTGCGTAAAGACACTAAAGGTTTGATCGCGCGCTGGAAGTACATTCTGCAATCTTTAGCTGCGCTGCTCATTGCTTTTTTCCTGTATGCCACAGCGGCAAATCCAGGTGAAACCCAGTTAGTGGTGCCTTTCTTTAAAGACGTGATGCCGCAACTTGGCGCCGTATTTATCGTATTGGCGTACTTCACTATTGTGGGGTCGAGTAATGCGGTGAACTTAACCGACGGCCTCGACGGTTTGGCAATTATGCCGACGGTAATGGTCGCGGCGGCGTTTGCCTTGATTGCTTATTTATCGGGTCACGCACAGTTTGCGAACTACTTACATATTCCGCATTTACCCGGTTCGGGTGAGTTAGTGATCGTCTGTACCGCCATTGTCGGTGCGGGTCTGGGCTTTTTGTGGTTCAACACTTACCCTGCGCAAGTCTTCATGGGCGATGTGGGTTCACTGTCATTAGGTGCTGCACTGGGCACAATTGCAGTGCTCGTTCGCCAAGAAATTTTGTTAGTGATCATGGGCGGCGTGTTCGTGATGGAAACCCTGTCAGTCATTCTGCAGGTGGGTTCGTACAAGTTACGCGGCCAGCGTATTTTCCGCATGGCGCCGATACACCATCACTATGAGTTAAAAGGTTGGCCTGAACCTCGGGTGATAGTGCGTTTTTGGATTATCTCGATATTCCTCGTCTTACTTGGCTTAGCCACGTTGAAGTTAAGGTAATTGGTTATGCAAAATCAGTATTCACACATAGTGTTAGGTTTAGGGGCAACGGGTTTGTCCGTCGTGCGCTACTTGTGTGGAAAGGGCATTACGCCATTGGTGATGGACAGTCGTCGGCAGCCTCCGGGCGCCGAAACATTAGCGACGTCTTTTCCTGATGTGAAGCTGATTTCTGGCGGATTCGATTGCCGTTATCTCGTGCAAGCGACGCAGATCATTATCAGTCCCGGCATTGCCACTTATACCCCAGAGGTGCGTGCCGCTGTGGATATGGGCATCGAAGTGATTGGCGATGTGGAGCTATTTGCCCGTGAGATTGCTGACCGTAAACCTTGCGTTATCGGTATTACTGGCTCTAACGGTAAATCAACTGTCACTACGCTTGTGGGCGAAATGGCAAGGGAAGCGGGTATCGCCGTTGCCGTTGGTGGCAATATTGGTGTGCCTGCGCTGGATTTACTGCATGAAAATGCTGACTTATTTGTGCTTGAGTTGTCGAGCTTTCAACTGGAAACCACCCATAGCCTTAAGTGTGTGGTGGCGACCTGTTTGAATATCAGCGAAGACCACATGGACAGATACAGCGATATCGCTGCCTACCGCGAAGCTAAATTACGTTTATACAAACAAAGCCGCGCCGTGCTGTTTAATCGCGACGATAAACTGACCGTACCGCCAGAGCCAATGAACCAAAACAGTTTTGGTTTAGCTGCGCCAGAAACGGACGAATGGGGCATCAGCGACAGCAAGATTTATCACGGCAGCAGCGAAATCATGCCGATCACAGAAGTATCCCTGATTGGCAGCCATAACCATGCCAACCTACTCGCAGCAATGGCGCTTGTGGATGTTGTCGGTGTTGATAAGCAGGTTATGGCGAAAGTGGCGCGTAGCTTTACCGGCTTATCCCATCGCTGTGAAGTGGTTGGGATTAAGAATGACGTGACCTATGTCAATGACTCAAAAGCGACGAACGTCGGCGCCACCGTTGCCGCGCTCGATGGTTTGAGTGATCACTTAGGCGATATTATTTTGATTGCTGGCGGTGACGGTAAAGGTGCTGATTTTAAACCTTTAGGCGTGGCGTTAGCGAAAGTGACACATCTCATTACCTTAGGTCGTGATGGCAAAAAGATTGCCGCTTTAAAAGACGGCGCGGTCAGAGTCGAGACTATGGCGGCTGCGGTGGCTAAAGCCGCTGAATTGGCGACCTCTGGCGATATCGTTTTATTGTCGCCAGCCTGCGCCAGTTTAGATATGTACAGTAACTTTATGGCTCGAGGTGACGATTTTAGAAACCTTGTGGAGCAACTCAATGGCGAGTGATGTAAGACAACTCAGCCTATTTGGGCGTTTGCGTTCAGCAATGCCCAATTGGCAACGTGATACCGAAGTGCCGGGCGTGCAATTGTACGACCGCGCTTTGCTCGCTGCTGTGTTGTCTTTGATTGGCTTTGGCTTTGTGATGGTGATGTCTGCCTCTATGCCAGAAGCGCAAACGCTCACGGGTAACCCGTTTTATTTTATGACTCGCCATGTGGGTTATTTAGTGGGTTGCTTAGCCATTGCGGCATTTGTATTAAGAGTTGAAATGCTAACTTGGCAGCGCTGGAGTCCCATGCTGCTATTGGTTGTGGGCTTGATGTTACTGGCTGTTTTAGTGGTTGGTACTACGGTAAACGGCGCGACGCGTTGGTTATCGATAGGCCCAATACGCATCCAAGTGGCGGAAGTCGCTAAGTTTGCCTTTGCCATCTACATGGCGGGCTATTTAGTGCGTCGTCATCAGGAAGTGCGCGAGAACGCTAAGGGTTTCTATAAACCGATTGCGGTATTTGCCATTTACGCTGTGCTGATTTTGATGCAGCCCGACTTAGGGACGGTTGTGGTGTTGTTCGTTGGTACCGTTGGTCTGCTGTTTTTAGCAGGGGCACGTTTGCTCGATTTCTTCGCCCTGATTTTTGCCGGCGTGTTGGCGTTTGTGGCTTTGGTGTTGTTAGAACCTTACCGTATGCGCCGGGTGACATCGTTTATGGATCCTTGGCAAGATCCCTTCGGTAGTGGTTACCAGTTGACGCAATCTTTGATGGCCTATGGCCGTGGTGATTGGTTCGGCCAAGGGCTGGGCAACAGTATTCAAAAATTAGAATATCTGCCCGAAGCACACACTGACTTTATCTTCGCCGTGATCGGGGAAGAATTAGGTTTTATCGGTATTATTGCCGTGTTATCCGTGCTGCTGTTTGTGGCGCTGAGATCGATTCGTTTGGGCAATTTGTGCTTAGCCATGGATAAGCCCTTCGAAGGTTATTTAGGTTACGCCATTGGTATTTGGGTATGTTTCCAGACTGTGGTTAATGTTGGCGCGAGTATCGGCATGTTACCGACCAAAGGACTGACATTGCCTTTTATCAGCTACGGCGGCAGTAGTTTATGGGTCATGACGGCGGCAGCCATGATGTTGCTACGCATTGATTACGAACGGCGCATGACATTAGTTCAGGCCGTGCAAGGGAGATTGAAGTGATGACCCCAGCAGGAAAACGTATTTTAGTCATGGCGGGTGGTACGGGAGGACATGTGTTCCCGGCGCTGGCAGTGGCTAAGTATCTAGCTCAACAGGGTTGGCAAGTGCGTTGGTTAGGCACGGCCGATCGTATGGAGGCGCGTTTAGTGCCCCAGTATGGATTTGATATTGATTTCATCGATATCAAAGGTGTGCGCGGCAATGGTTTGATACGTAAACTCGCGGCGCCCTTTAAAGTGGTGCGCTCAATATTGCAGGCTAAGGCCGTGATTGCTGAGTTTAAACCCGATGTGGTGCTCGGCATGGGCGGATTCGCCAGTGGCCCAGGTGGTGTGGCGGCAAGATTAGCCGGTATTCCATTGGTACTACATGAGCAAAATGCCATCCCAGGGATGACGAACAAGTTGTTGTCGCGGATTGCGACGCAAGTGTTATGTGCCTTTAAAAATACCTTTACCACAGTGAAGGCCAAGGTTGTTGGTAATCCGATTCGCCAAGAATTGATTGCCTTAGGCGCAGAACCAAAGCCAGAGGCTGATGAAGCCTTAAAAGTATTAGTTGTCGGTGGCAGCCTTGGCGCCAAAGTCTTTAACGATCTGATGCCTGAAGCGGTTGCGATTCTGAGTCAGCAGCAGTCCGTTACGGTTTGGCATCAAGTGGGTAAAGATAATCTTGCGGGCGTGAAGGCGGCTTATCAGCAACATGGGCAAGATGGCGGCGTGAATATCGCCGAGTTTATCGATGACATGGAAGCCGCCTATCGCTGGGCTGATGTGGTATTGTGCCGCGCCGGCGCGCTGACGGTGTCTGAGTTAGCGGCGGTGGGGCTACCGAGTATTCTGGTGCCTTATCCCCATGCGGTGGATGATCACCAAACCCGTAACGGCCAAGTATTGGTTGAGGCTGGCGCAGCTTTCCTATTGCCACAGGCCATCTTGGACGTGAATAAACTGGCGGGCAAATTACAACTGCTTGCCAATGACAGAACAGAATTAGCCCGTATGGGCCAAAGAGCGAGAGACGTTGCCGTACTGGATGCGACTGAACAAGTTGCCGCAGTGTGCATCAGCCTTGCTGAGAAAGGATAAGCATGACTAAGACAGAAAGATATGCACAACTGAGAAGCATGATCCCAGAAATGCGCCGTATTAAGCGTATTCACTTCGTCGGCATTGGCGGCGCGGGTATGGGCGGGATCGCCGAAGTGTTAGTGAACGAAGGCTATCAGGTGAGTGGTTCGGATATCGCGCAAAATGCCGTGACCGACAGATTGTGTTTGCTCGGTGCCAAGATCCAAATTGGTCATGCTGCCGAAAACGTACAGCAAGTGGATGTGGTCGTGGTCTCCACGGCGATTAATCTGGAAAACCCAGAAATCCTTGCTGCCAAAGAATTACGTATTCCTATCGTGCGTCGCGCCGAAATGCTAGCCGAGTTGATGCGTTACCGTCATGGTGTCGCGATTGCTGGCACCCATGGTAAAACGACGACAACCAGCCTTATCGCCAGCGTGTACGGTCAAGCGGGACGGGATCCTACCTTCGTGATTGGTGGCTTGCTCAATAGTGCCGGTACCAACGCCAGATTAGGCACCAGCCGTTACTTGATTGCCGAAGCCGATGAGAGTGATGCGAGCTTCCTGCATTTGCAGCCTATGGTCAGTGTGGTGACTAACATTGAAGCAGATCACATGGATACCTATGGCGGTGATTTCGAGAAATTGAAATCGACCTTCGTGGATTTTCTACATAACTTGCCGTTCTACGGTGTAGCAGTTGTGTGTATCGACGATGCTGTGGTGCGTGAAATCATGCCGCGGATTGGTCGTCAACTTGTGACCTATGGTTTTAGTGACGATGCGGACGTGCAAGCGCTGAATTTCAGTCAACAAGGGCATCAGTGTCGTTTCACGGTGAGACGTAAAGGCAAAGCTGATCTCGATCTGGTACTTAACTTGCCGGGTCAACATAACGTGCTTAATGCCTTGGCTGCGATTGCGGTCGCGACCGAAGATGAAATCGACGACAGCGCCATTACTCAGGCGTTAGTAGAGTTCCAAGGTATAGGTCGTCGTTTCCAGCATTTGGGCAAGTTTGCTACGCCTAAGGGCGAAGTTATGTTAGTTGATGATTATGGCCATCACCCCAGTGAAGTCGCCGCGACCATTAAAGCCGCCCGTGCAGGTTGGCCCGACAAACGCCTGGTTATGGCGTATCAGCCACACAGATACACACGTACCCGTGATTTGTATGAAGACTTTGTTGAAGTGTTATCCCAAGTGGATTGTTTACTGTTGCTCGATGTTTATAGTGCGGGTGAAGCGCCGATCACGGGTGCCGATGGCCGAGCCTTATGTCGCTCAATTCGCCTGCGTGGCCAGTTAGATCCGATCTTTATCGCCAGTCCTGATCAGCTCGCAGAAGTCTTGCCCGATGTATTGCAAGAGGGGGATTTATTACTCACCCAAGGTGCGGGTAATATTGGCGCCCTGTCGCGATTGTTAGCGACGACAGAATTGGGCTTTGCCGTTGCGGAATTACCTGCGCAAGCAAGCTGATCTTTAGCGCTTGATCTGCGAGGAAAAGGAAATTTTGACCAAAGGGTTTTGGTCTATATAATGGCCGGTTTTCTGTGGTTTTTAATGAGTGTCGTTAAAGGTGGAATGAAGCGTGTCTTGGAGTGATAAGAGGCGGCACTGGCGGGCAAGAATGTCACGGGTTAATTGGTATCTGTGGAGCGGGGCTGGCTTTTTATTCTTCATCGTGGCCAGTTTTGTATTTGGTGGATACCAGCTACATAAATTTTTAAACGATGCCAGCACCTTGCCGATTGAGGCCGTTGCCATCAAAGGTGAGCGGGCTTACACCACAGATAAAGATATACAAGTGGCACTACAGGATTTAATGCAGCGGAGTTTTTTTAGTGCTGATATCACCTTAGTGCAACAGGCGTTAGAAGCCTTACCTTGGGTGTATCGCGCGTCGGTAAGGCGCGAGTGGCCTGCGAAACTCAGGGTATATTTGCAGGAGCAGCAACCGGCGGCCCATTGGAATGGTGACTCCTGGTTGAATGTGCATGGTGAAGTGTTTGAAGCGCCATCGCATCCAGAGCTGGAGCATTTACCGCAGTTATCTGGGCCAGACGATATGGGCCTTGAGGTGTTGACTGTCTATGCACAGATCAACTCCCTGTTAAAGATTAATGGCTTTACCTTAGCCAGTTTGTATTTGACGCCACGACATGCGTGGCACGCGACCTTAGGAAACGGCATCGTTTTAGATTTAGGTCGAGAAGATAAAATTGCACGGATACAGCGATTTATTACTGTTTATCCGGTTTTGGCGAAACAAGAGAAATCCGTTGCCAGAGTAGATTTGCGCTACGACACAGGGTTGGCCGTAGGCTGGGGCGATGCACAAACAAGAGAGCCGATAATTAATGATCAAAAACCAAGATAGAAACCTTATCGTCGGATTGGACATAGGAACCTCTAAGGTCGCAGTGATCATAGGCGAAGTTCTGCCCGATGGCGAAATCAGCATAGTCGGCCTTGGTAACCATCCCTCAAGGGGCATGGATAAAGGTGGCGTTAACGATTTAGATTCGATCGTTCGCAGTGTACAACGTGCGCTCGATCAAGCGGAATTAATGGCCGATTGCCAAGTGTCATCGGTTTACCTGAGCATCTCTGGTAAACACATCGCCTGCCAAAACGAAAACGGCATGGTCTCGATCAACGATGAAGAAGTGACACAGGAAGACGTTGATAACGTGATCCACACGGCTCGCTCGGTGAAGATCCCGACTGAACGTCGCATCTTGCATGTGCTGCCGCAGGAATATGCGATCGACGTGCAAGACGGCATTCGCAGCCCTATCGGTATGTCCGGTATGCGTATGGAAGCCAAGGTACACATAGTGACCTGCGCCAATGATATGGCGAAGAACATTACTAAGAGCGTTGAGCGTTGTGGCCTTAAGGTCGACGACTTAGTGTTCTCTGGGATTGCTTCGGCCGATGCCGTGCTGACCTTCGATGAGAAAGACTTAGGTGTGTGTATCGTCGATATCGGCGGTGGCACCACAGATATTGCGGTATATACCAACGGCGCTTTGCGTCATTGTGCGGTTGTGCCAGTCGCAGGCAACCAAGTGACTAACGACATTGCGAAGATTTTCCGCACGCCGTCGTCACATGCTGAACAAATTAAAGTGCAATTCGCCTGTGCGCGCAGCTCTATGGTGAGCCGCGAAGACAGTATCGAAGTACCGTCGGTAGGTGGTCGTCCATCACGTAGCATGTCACGTCACACGCTCGCCGAAGTGGTAGAACCAAGATACCAAGAGCTGTTTGAGTTAGTACTTAAAGAGTTGAAAGATAGTGGATTAGAAGATCAAATCGCCGCAGGTATTGTGCTCACAGGTGGCACAGCGTCGATTCAAGGTGTGGTCGATATCGCGGAAGCGACGTTCGGCATGCCAGTTCGTGTAGCGTCACCGCTACCGATCAAAGGTTTATATGAATACGTGGACCAGTCTATTTACTCCACTGGAGTCGGACTGCTTCATTACGGCGCACGACGGGTGATCGAACGTCAGTTCGAACGTCCTGAGCGCCAAGGGGTAACTAGCGCTTGGAATCGGGTCCAAAGCTGGTTTAAGGGCGAATTTTAATTTTCATAACGCAGGCAACACGGAGATCAGACAATGTTTGAGATCATGGATACTCACTCAGACGACGCGGTGATTAAAGTCATCGGCGTTGGCGGCGGCGGCGGTAACGCTGTCGAACATATGGTCAAACACAACATTGAAGGTGTTGAGTTTATCGTTACCAATACAGACGCTCAGGCCCTGAGAAAATCAGGTGCAGGCTCAACGATTCAATTAGGACGTGATGTCACTAAAGGTCTCGGAGCAGGGGCAAACCCAGATGTGGGTCGTGCAGCAGCTGAAGAAGACCGCGAAAACATTCGCGCGGCAATCAAAGGCTCAGACATGATCTTTATCGCTGCCGGTATGGGCGGTGGTACAGGTACAGGTGCTGCACCAGTTGTCGCTCAAATCGCTCGCGAAGAAGGTATTCTGACCGTTGCGGTTGTGACTAAGCCTTTCCCATTCGAAGGGAAAAAGCGTATGGCTTATGCCGAGCAAGGTATTGCTGAGCTGGCTAAGCACGTGGATTCGTTAATCACGATTCCAAATGAAAAATTATTAAAAGTATTGGGCCGTGGCACTTCTTTACTCGATGCGTTCGCCGCAGCGAATAACGTGTTACTTGGCGCGGTACAAGGTATTGCCGAACTTATCACTCGTCCAGGTCTGATTAACGTCGACTTCGCCGACGTGAAGACTGTGATGTCTGAAATGGGTAATGCCATGATGGGTACAGGCGTCGCTCGCGGTGAAGACCGTGCAGAAGAAGCGGCTGAAGCTGCTGTTGCCAGCCCATTATTAGAAGACATCGACTTAGCCGGTGCGCGTGGTGTGTTAGTTAACATCACTGCGGGTATGGACATGAGTATCGAAGAATTCGAAACCGTGGGTAATCACGTTAAGGCTTATGCCTCTGACAACGCGACGGTGGTTGTTGGTGCTGTCATCGACCCAGAAATGAGTGATGAGCTGCGTGTAACGGTTGTTGCTACAGGTATCGGTGCTGAAAAGCGTCCAGATATTCAATTGGTGTCTAAGCCTGCGCCTCGTCCAGAGCCAGTGGTTGTGGAACCAAAAGTCGAAGCCTATGTCGAAGACGCGGTACATGTGAACTACGCTGCGCCAAAAGGCAACGTATTGCCAGCGGCACCACAGCCAGCTCCACAGCCTGCACCATCGACAAAGCATGAGTTGGATTATCTTGATATTCCAGCATTTTTGCGTAAGCAAGCCGACTAGCGATAGCGTTTGAGTCCAGCGTATATGTGAGGTGTTGTTCGTTTTGGGCAATACCACAGCATAGCTGCATTTGTGTGACATAATAAAGTTATGTTATTATGTTGAACCAGTGCGGCCAATTTGCCGACGCTGAGTGTACAAATATTAGGCTTTATAATTGGCATATAAACGGGTAACTGAATGATATTTCAAAGAACTGTTCAGAAAATGGTGAAAACTACTGGTGTCGGATTGCATTCTGGCAACAAGGTCACTTTGAGCATAATGCCCGCGCCCGTTAATTCAGGGATCGTACTCGTGCGCACTGATTTGAGTCCTGCCGTCTCCATTCCAGCGAAGGCAGAGCAAGTTCGTGAAACCACTATGTGTACGGCACTTGTCAATGACGAAGGTATTCGTATCTCGACCATTGAGCATTTATTTGCAGCACTTGCGGGTTTAGGCATAGATAACGCCGTAATCGAAGTGGACGCGCCTGAAATTCCTATTATGGATGGCAGTGCGAGCCCGTTCGTCTTCTTATTGCAGTCTGCGGGTATTAAAGAGCAGGCCGCACCTAAGAAGTACTTAAAGATTAAGCGCCCTGTGCGTGTTGAAGATGGCGACAAATGGGCCGAGCTAAAACCCTTTAAAGGTTTTAGAGTCAATTTTAAAATTGACTTCGCGCACCCAGAGATCGCTCGTAGCCAACAGCATGTGGTGATGGACTTTTCAACGTCTGCTTTCGTGAAAGATATCAGCCGCGCCCGTACTTTTGGGTTTATGCGTGATATCGAATATCTGCGAGCCAACAACCTAGCGTTGGGCGGCAGCATGGAGAACGCAGTTGTACTTGATGAATATCGCGTCCTTAATCCCGACGGCCTGCGTTATGAGGACGAATTTGTTAAGCACAAAATTCTAGATGCGTTTGGTGATCTATATGTGGCAGGACACGCTATTTTAGGTGAGTTTACTGCGTATAAAACCGGTCATGCGCTGAACAACCAATTGGTGCGTGCTTTACTGGCGCAACAGGATGCGTGGGAGTTGGTTAGCTTTGAAAAAGAAGCCGATGTTCCCGTTAGCTTTACCGTGCCAGGTGGCGCTGTATTTGCTTAAAAAGCGGTGAGATTATTTATTACGGCTGGCCAATGAGGCCAGCCGTTTTAGTTTTTCGCCCAGTGAACCGCCAATATTTTCCGCTAATGCCGCAATATGCTCCGCTGCCGCAGGGCTTAATTCTTTGTGTGCCTGTTTAGGCTTTGCGTCATACATTGCTAATCTCGGGTTGACTTTAACTTCAATTGCGGTAAGGATTGGGAGCGTTTCTGCTTGAAGCTGCGCTAGTAGCTTCGGCTTTTGGAAATTAATTCGTGCAGCCCAGGCCGCCGAAGTGGTTTCAACCACAAGAACACCCTGGCGGAAATTAGCGACTTTTAGCTGCTCCGCAACAGGACCTGCGGTAATCTGCTTCACATGATGATTCAGATACATAAGTAGTTCCGCTTTCTCAGCAAGGTCGGGTAATTTGCCCGATTGATGCAGTAATTGGCTGAGATCTTGAGGGGGCTTTTTCATATGATAATAAGATGGCTGAATTAGGCTATGAGTGTAACAGTATTTATTCAAGGTCGGAATGGCGTCACACGCTGGCAGCCCAGTAAACGCTGGTTGCTACTTCCAATACTATTGTTGGCCACTGGGTCCGGTATTTATCAACACAACTCCGCTCGATTTCAAGATCAGCAAGCCAGTGTCGATAATGATCGTATTCAACGCGAACAACAAAAGAAACAAGTCTTAGAGCTAAAAAGTGCTACCGAGTCTCAACTGGCCATGCTAGTGACTCATGTTGCACGTATGCAAGCCAAGATCACCCGTCTCGAAGCCTTAGGCCAACAAGTTGCCCAGCAGAACAAATTGGATGAAGATTTCGATTTCTCATCCGAAGTGGGTGTAGGTGGTTTGAGCGAATTAGGCACTAACATCGAGCTCGGACAGCTTATCGACGATATGGATAAGTTGGCATCACGAATTGACAATAATAATGTTCAGCTTTCACTACTTGAAACAGTGTCATCTAACCACCATATAGATGATGAACGTTATATATCAGGGATCCCACTCGATAAAGGTTGGTTATCGTCGCCCTACGGATTACGTAATGACCCTTTCAACGGTCGCAGGACTGTGCATAAGGGGATTGATTTTACCGGCCGAGAAGGTGCCAAAGTTGTTGCGACTGCTGCAGGCGTAGTAACTTGGGCTGGGAACATGTTCGGTTATGGCGAGTTGGTTGAAATAGACCATGGTAACGGTTTACATACGCGTTATGGCCATAATAAAGCTTTGTCAGTGACTGTAGGTGATGTGGTCGCAAAAGGCGATGCAATCGCCAGTATGGGAAGCACTGGGCGCTCAACTGGGGCTCATGTGCATTATGAAGTGTTGCGCGGCGGACAGCAGATAGATCCACAAAAGTTTGTTTACCGCAAAGCAAGTTAATTGAAACATTGGCTTCTAGTTTCCATCATGGACTTGGCCTACAGAGAATAAGTGATTCAGATGTTTGGTAAATTACTGACAAAAGTATTTGGTAGTCGCAACGACCGCACCCTTAAAGGGCTTCAAAAGATCGTTATTAGCATTAACGCACTAGAAGCTGATTATGAAAAATTAACCGATGAAGCATTAAAAGCGAAAACCGCTGAGTTCCGTGAGCGTTTAGCTGCCGGCGCATCATTAGATAGCATCATGGCTGAAGCGTTTGCGACAGTACGTGAAGCGTCTAAGCGTGTCTTTGAGATGCGCCACTTCGACGTACAGTTACTCGGTGGTATGGTGCTCGACAGTAACCGTATTGCGGAGATGCGTACGGGTGAAGGTAAAACCTTAACGGCAACCTTGCCCGCTTACTTAAACGCATTGACGGGCAAAGGCGTTCACGTGATTACCGTGAACGATTACTTAGCACGTCGTGATGCCGAGAATAACCGTCCACTGTTTGAGTTCCTCGGTTTAACCGTCGGCATCAACGTGGCAGGTCTCGGTCAGCAGGCAAAGAAAGATGCCTATAACGCCGATATTACTTACGGTACCAACAACGAGTTTGGTTTCGATTATTTGCGCGATAACATGGCGTTTTCACCGCAAGAACGGGTACAACGTCCGTTGCACTACGCCCTAATCGATGAAGTGGATTCAATCTTAATCGACGAAGCGCGTACACCGCTGATTATCTCTGGTGCCGCTGAAGACAGCTCTGAGCTTTACATCAAGATCAACCTGCTTATCCCAAATCTTATCCGTCAGGATAAAGAAGACTCTGAAGAGTATGTGGGTGAAGGTGACTACAGCATCGATGAAAAAGCCAAACAAGTGCATTTCACCGAACGTGGTCAAGAAAAAGTAGAGAACCTGCTGATCGAGCGCGGCATGTTAGCCGAAGGTGACTCACTCTATTCTGCTGCAAATATTTCCCTGTTACATCATGTTAACGCGGCGCTCCGTGCGCACACGCTGTTTGAGCGTGATGTGGATTACATAGTACAAGACAACGAAGTCATCATAGTCGATGAACACACGGGTCGTACTATGCCAGGTCGTCGTTGGTCAGAAGGCTTACATCAAGCTGTCGAAGCCAAAGAAGGTGTGCACATTCAAAACGAAAACCAAACATTGGCTTCGATCACTTTCCAGAACTACTTCCGTCAATATGAGAAGCTGGCAGGTATGACAGGTACTGCTGATACTGAAGCGTTCGAATTCCAACACATCTATGGATTAGACACAGTTGTTGTGCCGACTAACCGTCCAATGGTGCGTAAGGATATGGCGGATTTGGTTTACCTGACCGCCGATGAAAAATATCAAGCTATCATCAAAGACATTAAAGATTGCCGCGAACGTGGTCAGCCAGTATTGGTGGGTACAGTCTCAATCGAACAGTCTGAACTGTTAGCGCGCTTAATGGTGCAGGAAAAGATCCCGCACGAAGTCTTAAATGCTAAATTCCACGAACGAGAAGCTGAAATCGTCGCGCAAGCTGGCCGTACTGGTTCAGTGACTATTGCGACGAACATGGCTGGTCGTGGTACCGACATCGTGCTTGGTGGCAACTGGAACATGGAAATCGATGAACTCGATAATCCAACCGCTGAGCAAAAAGCTAAGATCAAAGCCGATTGGCAAATTCGTCATGATGAAGTCGTTGCTGCGGGTGGTTTGCACATCCTAGGTACTGAACGTCACGAATCACGCCGTATCGACAATCAGTTACGTGGTCGTGCGGGTCGTCAAGGTGACGCGGGTTCATCACGCTTCTACCTGTCGATGGAAGATAGCTTAATGCGCATCTTCGCCTCGGATCGTGTCTCTGGCATGATGAAAAAGCTGGGTATGGAAGAAGGCGAAGCCATCGAGCATCCATGGGTGTCTCGTGCAATCGAAAACGCTCAACGTAAAGTTGAAGCACGTAACTTCGATATTCGTAAGCAATTACTCGAATTTGATGACGTCGCTAACGATCAGCGCCAAGTGGTTTACGCCCAGCGTAACGAGTTGATGGATGCGGAAAGTATTGAAGATACTATCCAAAACATTCAAGACGATGTGATTGGCGCGGTCATCGATCAGTATATTCCACCACAATCAGTAGAAGAGCTGTGGGATATCCCAGGTTTAGAGCAACGTCTACACCAAGAGTTTATGCTCAAACTACCTATCCAGGAATGGTTAGATAAAGAAGACGATCTGCATGAAGAGAGTCTGCGTGAACGTATTATTACTGCTTGGGGCGATGCGTATAAGGCAAAAGAAGAAATGGTTGGCGCGCAAGTGTTACGCCAGTTCGAGAAAGCCGTTATGCTACAAACGCTCGATGGTCTGTGGAAAGAACACTTAGCGGCGATGGACCATCTGCGTCAAGGTATCCACTTACGTGGTTACGCACAGAAAAATCCAAAGCAAGAATATAAGCGTGAGTCGTTTGAGTTATTCCAACAACTATTGAATACCTTGAAACACGACGTCATCAGTGTGCTGTCGAAAGTACAAGTTCAAGCTCAGTCGGATGTGGAAGAAATGGAAGCGCGTCGTCGTGAAGAAGATGCCAAGATCCAGCGCGACTATCAACACGCAGCGGCAGAGTCGCTTGTTGGCAGTAGTGATGAGCATGAAGCTGTCACTGCGCAAGCGCCGATGATCCGTGATGGTGAGAAAGTGGGTCGTAACGATCCTTGTCCTTGTGGCTCAGGTCGCAAGTACAAACAATGTCACGGTAAGTTAAGTTAATCTGCTGACAGATTAAGCCTACTGAATAAGTAGAATAGAGCGCACACTAAAGGCAACTTATCTAAGTTGCCTTTTTATTTCCTCTTTAATAAGCCTAGCGCGACTCTCGTGTCATCCGGATTACATTCTTACTCTTCTTTATATCGCTAATCGTCGTTATTCCCCATTGAACATCATTTCATTCTCATCGATAGCCATTAAAGCAAACCCATCGCTGTAGCAAATTTAACCGTTAAAACCCATTTTGTGGATAAGTCTGAGGATAAAGTGGGGGTATTGTGTGACTAACTGAAAGTATTAAAAAAAGATCCATTTTTCTCAAAAAAGCCCTTGCGGACTTTCTCAATCTCCCTATAATGCGCATCCACTGACACGGCAGACAGCGTAACGCAAGTTAAGCAAAGAAAGCCAAGCAGTTCATCGGTTAGCGAGCTAAGCGATGAGTGTTGAGAAAGTTGAAAAAACTACTTGACGCACTAACGGGAATGCGTAGAATACGCAGCCCTGACCCGCTGAAAACTCAGTGTGTGGTCAACGCTCTTTAACAATTTATCAAGCAAATCTGTGTGGACACTCACATGTGTTGAGTTAATCGAAACTGCTTAACCTTCGGGTTGGCAGTCAAAATTTAAATCAACCAATTCTTTCACGAGAGTGATGAGTGTTCATAGCAATATGTACAAAGACTTACTACTTATTTTCGGATAAATAGGAGTCGAACAGAATTCGTTGAGCCGTTTGACGTAAGTCAAACAACAAAACTTTAATTGAAGAGTTTGATCATGGCTCAGATTGAACGCTGGCGGCAGGCCTAACACATGCAAGTCGAGCGGCAGCGGGAAGATAGTTTACTATCTTTGCCGGCGAGCGGCGGACGGGTGAGTAATGCCTAGGGATCTGCCCAGTCGAGGGGGATAACAGTTGGAAACGACTGCTAATACCGCATACGCCCTACGGGGGAAAGGAGGGGACCTTCGG